>JBJMHG010000167.1:0-2924 GCA_045807485.1 Actinomycetes bacterium | reverse complement strand
GCAGGTCGCGGAATCGACGATCCCGGCACCAGCTGGTCGACGGAGTCGCTGGACTTCGCGTCGCGCCATAGCGTGCACGCCAAAGACGTCCGCCTCGCGGCAGACTTGTTGGCGCCACACGTCACTGCGCTCATCCTCGATCACGTCGGTGACGAAGCCGCCATCACCGTCTACGGCGACGCCGTTCACATCTGGTGGCCCTACGACGAGAAATCTCGACACACACCAGGTTCGGTCATCCGCAGCCTTGAAGTCGCCGTCCAGCTCAGTCAGGCGTTCCCCTCTTTCGTGCTGGCGGAGTACCCCGACCACTCCGATCAAGTCGAAGACCGACTGGCGGCCCGCGCCGCGGAGGCAGCTGCCTATCGGGCCGCCCGCGACGCGCGCCTGAAGGCTCGCGCCGGTGGTCGTATAACGTGAACGCCAGCGGCGAAAGGCCACCGGCTGCAGGCTCCGTATCCTGACGACGTGCCAACGCTGAGAGAACAGATCCGCCAGAACCCAGTGCTGCTCGACGGCGGATTGTCGACCACGCTGGAACTGCTCGGCCACGACATCTCAGGTGATCTCTGGTCGGCTCGTTTGTTGCAGGACGACCCTGAAGCGATCGTCCAAGCGCATGAGGCGTTCTTCGCAGCCGGAGCTGACGTCGCCACGACAGCCACGTACCAAGCAACTTTCGACGGCTTTGCCCAGCACGGTATTGACCGTGCCACGACGGCCGACCTGATGCGACGCAGTGTCACCCTGGCACGACGTGCGGCAGCCGCAACGGACCGCCCGACGTGGGTTGCGGCGTCCGCCGGCCCTTACGGCGCGATGCTGGCTGACGGCTCTGAGTACACCGGACGATACGGACTCACGGCCCAAGAGCTGCGCGCCTTTCATCGTCCGCGCATCGAAACCCTCGCGTCCGCGGGGGCTGACGTAATCGCATTCGAAACGATCCCCTGCGCCGTCGAGGTCGAGGCAATCGTGGCCGAGATCGACGGCAGCGGCCTGCAGGCGTGGCTCTCGGTCTCGATTGATGGGACGACCACCCGAGCCGGTGAGCCGCTCAGCGATGTCTTTGCCATGACACAAGGACTCGACGAACTGATCGCGGTGGGCGTGAACTGCTCGGCACCCAGTGATGCGACTGCCGCCGTACAGACTGCCGCGCGCAGTGGCCATGCCGTCGTCATCTATCCGAACAGCGGTGAAGGCTGGGATGCAGCGGCCCGCCAGTGGGTGGGTGCCGGTGACGCTGCCGCCGACACTGCAGAGCATTGGCCCGTCGAGCGATGGGTCTCCGATGGCGCCCGTCTGGTGGGCGGTTGTTGCCGAATCAGCCCGTCGCACATCTCCGCGATCGGTGAGCAGCTCGTCCGTACGTCTTAGTGCGCCTCTGGCGGCGGCCTTGCCCGTCATAGGTCGGTCAAAGTTCGGTCTTATGGAGGGAACGCGTCGTTGCACCCAAATGGGGGTGGGGGTCCCACTAGGGTCGTCGCCGTGAAACAGGCCGACATCAGGGTGCGGTGGGCAGACATGGACGCCTATCAGCACGTCAACAATGCCGTGTACCTCAACTACTTCGAAGAGGCACGCGACCTCGTCATGGTCGGCCTGTTTGGCCCAGAGGCCCTTGACTTCGTTCTGGCGCATGTCGACATCGACTTCCGCAACGAGCTGACCCAGGACGACGGAATGATCCAGGTGCTCAGTCGGGTGACGGGTTACGGACGCTCCAGCGTTCGTAGTCGTGAGATCGTCCGCAAGGCCGACGGGACGTTGTCGGCCGAGGGCGCAGCGGTCGTCGTTCCGCGTGACACGACCAGCGGGAAGTCTCGTCCACTCACCGAGGACGAGATCGCCCGTATCGAGTCGGCGATGCAGGACGACCGCGCCGCCGGCTACGACTTCTGACCACTCACCGGTCTCCTACGCGT
The DNA here is from genome assembly GCA_045807485.1 of Actinomycetes bacterium. Lineage (GTDB taxonomy): Bacteria > Actinomycetota > Actinomycetes > JAHEKZ01 > JAHEKZ01 > JAHEKZ01. The sequence goes on along the minus strand of JBJMHG010000167.1, from coordinate 996 downwards.
ACACCAGTTCCGGACTCAGCGCGGAAGGAAACGCCAGCAAGCCGTCGACTCCACGCTTGGCAATCTCGTTGCCGATGATCAGCCGCTGGATCTCCGACGTGCCCTCCCATACGCGGTCGACCCGCAGCTCGCGGTACAGCCGCTCGACGGCGAAGTCGCGCATGTAGCCACGGCCGCCGTGAATCTGCACAGCGTTGTCGACGACGCGCCCCGCCGCCTCGGACGCCGCAAGCTTCACCACCGCCGCCTTGGCGTGCAAGGTCTTTCGGTCGAGCTCTCCGCGGTCGATCTCGTCGCCGACCTGATACACCAGCGTGCGCGCACCGGTCGTGTCGACCACCATGTCGGCGAGCATCGCTTGGATGAGCTGGTGGTTGATCAGGGTGCTACCACCTTGGATACGGCCGGTGGCGAAGTCGACCGACTCCTCGATGGCGCGAGTGGCGGCGCCCACCGTGCGGGCACCGATCATCAGGCGCTCCTCGACGAACCAGTCGCGGATCAGGTCGTATCCCTGACCAATTTCACCGAGGATCTGCTCACTACCGAGCTCAACGTCTTCGTAGCGGAACTCTGGGTGCTCGTACACGAAGGTGTGCGTGTACTTGGGGGTGCGCTTCACACTCAGACCGGGAGCGTCACGATCGACGATGAACAGCGTCGGCTTCTGGTCGACCCACGCCAGCGTCAGAATGAAGTCGGCAACATCACCGACTGTGACGAACCACTTCTCACCGTTCAGGATGTACTTGTCGCCGCGCTTGACCGCTGTGGTGGTCATGGCCAACGGATCAGAGCCGGCGTGCTCCTCAGTGACCGCGATGGCGTCCCGCTTCTGGCCGACGATCCCAGGTAGCAGGTAACGTTCGCGCTGTTCGGGCGTGCAAGCCTTCAAGGCGTTGGCCGGACGCCATACCGTGTCCCACAGTGCGTTGGTCAAGCGTCCCAACACCTCGTGGTAAAGGATCTGCTCCATCGTGGGGAGCCCAGCACCAC
>JBJMHG010000166.1:0-5718 GCA_045807485.1 Actinomycetes bacterium | reverse complement strand
GGTTCCAGCGTCGCAAGTGAGTCACGTCGAACTGATCGACGCCTCGGCGGACGAACCGCTCCTTCATTTCAGTTTCGCCTAGCGCGAGGTTCATTCGATAGATCACCGTAGAGAAGCAGTCAGCGTTACTCTGAACCCGTGGACGGCGGCCTGCTACTGGCACTCGCGATTCTTGCCGTCCCAGTCATCCTGGGCACCGTCATGTGGTTGAGCGACCGCAAGCATCCCCGCCAGGGACCTCCGCCACCGGCGGAGCCGCCCTCTCGCTTTCCTCCGTCTCACGGCGGCGGTGCGGGCGGAGCTTGACCCGATCCGTTGAGGCGAAGTTGTCAGACCCCTTCAACTGAGAAGCCAGGAGAATCGTGGCTCAGGACTTCATCAACCGACCACAAATCTCGGTTCTCGCTGCGCTACGACTGGTCGAAGCGGCAGTCGCACATGGAACCTCGGTGGGCGCTCAGATAGCGGTGGCGGTCTGCGACTCAAGCGGGAATGTTGTGGCGTCCGCACGAATGGACGACGCACCTCTCGGAGCCGCACGTCTGGCCGCTGACAAGGCATACACCTCTGCGCTCTGGCAGATGCCGTCAGGCGACCTGCAGCAGTCGTCCCAGCCCGGTGGTGACGACTGGGGAATCACCTCGACCGAGAGCGGTCGGATCGTCGTGTACCCGGGTGCCTTTCCTCTCTTCCACGGTGGGCACCTTGCGGGAGCGATCGGCGTGAGCGGCGGCACCGCAGAGCAGGACGCTACCTGCGCCCTCGCGGCTATCGCCTCAGCGCTGCCAGAGGCCTGATCCTAGGACTCACAACCTGTTCGGCCGGTGAGTCGGATCGACCCAGGAGATCTCAACGAAGACGTGTAGTGTCCACGCACGCGGACGGTGACCGAACGTTCGGTCGAGCGGAACCCGCGTCGTAGCACCACGTGGACGAGGAGAGCCAATGAAGCGGTGGTGGCCCCTGGTTGCGCTCGCTACCGCTCAGTTCGTGATGGTTCTCGATCAATCAGTCATGAACGTCTCGATCAGCACCCTCGTGGACGACTTCGACACCACAGTCACCACCATCCAGGCTGTGATCACCCTCTACTGCCTGGTGATGGCGATGTTCATGCTCACCGGCGCGAAGATCGGCGACATCATGGGACGCCGGCGGGCGTTCGCCGTCGGTCTCGTCATATACGGGTGCGGATCGCTGATGACGGCGCTGGCGCCGAACGTTGGCGTGCTGACACTGGGCTGGTCAATCCTCGAAGGGCTCGGCGCTTCCCTGGTCCTCCCGGCGTTGGCCGCCTTGATCGCCGGAAACTTTGAAGGACGCGAGCGCAAGATCGCGTACGCGGTGATCGGAGGAGTCGCCGGGGCCGGTATCGCCATCGGTCCAATTCTGGGGGGCTGGGCCACGACCGAGCTCTCCTGGCGGGTCGTCTTCCTCGGTGAGGTCGCGCTCGTCGTCTTCATGCTTGCGATGACCCCCCTGATCGCGGACGCCGTACGTGAAGGTCGAGCCCCCAAACTCGACCTCGTCGGAACGTTCCTGTCGGCGTCCGGCCTGGGCCTGATCGTCCTCGGCGTGCTTCAGTCGTCCACGTGGGGACTGGTGCAACCGAAGGACTCCCCCGTCGAGCCGTTCGGACTTTCACTAGCACCGTTCGTGATCGGCCTTGGGGGCGTCCTCATATGGGCCTTTGTCGCATGGCAAAGACATCGCGAGCAGGCAGGCGCTGACCCACTTGTTCACCTGGCTCTCCTGAAGGTCGCCACCTTGCGCTCCGGCCTCATGGGCCTGTTTTCCCAGAACCTGATTCTGATGGGCGTCTTCTTTGTCGTGCCGTTGTACCTGCAACTGGTGCTCGGGATGGACGCACTGGAGACAGGGATCAAGATGCTCCCCGTCTCGATCACCATGTTCCTCGCATCGGCAATCGGATCTCGACTCTCGACGCGATACACGGTCCGCACCATCGTGCGCGGTGGTCTGGTCACCAGCGTGGTTGCCACGATCATCTTGCTGGCGACGGTGAAGCCCGACCTTGCCGAAGGCTCCTTCGCGTTGGCGATGGCACTGCTCGGGATCGGCATGGGAATGCTTGCCTCCCAGCTGGGCAACGTCGTGCAGTCATCAGTGGACGCCTCGGGCCGCGCCGAAGCGGGCGGCTTGCAGTACACGGGGCAGCAACTCGGCTCGTCCCTCGGAGTCGCCTTGATCGGCGCAATCGTCTTGGCTGGTTTGGCGGGTGTGTTCGTCTCCAAAGTCGAGTCCGACCCTGCTATCAGCAGCGAGATCTCGACCCGCGTCAGCGCTTCGACCGACGCAGGAATCGACTTCGTCTCAAGCGATCAGCTTCAGTCCGCCGCGCAGGACGCCGGCCTTGATGATGCGAGCACGACGGCCTTGGTCAACGACTATGAAGAGGCCCAGCTCGCTGCACTCAAGGCAGGACTCTTGGCAGCTGCGCTGATCGCCTTGGTCTCGCTAGCCACCACCCGCGACTTGCCGCATGCGCCCCTGACGCCGACGGCGAAACAAACGGATGGTGTTACAACCGCCTGAATTGTGCCGCGCACTCAGAATCCAAACTGCTCAACCGGTGCTGTGCACGGATGACCCGGTGCCAACCACATTGACCGGGTCTCCGACTCGCAGATCATCGCGAACTGGATCGTCGCGCCTTCATCGCCCTGTTCAGGTTCCGGATGCACACATACGTCTTGGCCGCCGGCTGCATGGTCCGAGAGCAGGCGGAGCATTCCGTCAACGGTCGGATCGATCGATTTGGCCAAATCTTTGGCGCGGGCCAGCCGGGAGAGACTGCCTTCCGACGGGTCACACGAAACGGCACTGACTGCTGAATCGAGCGCATGGTTCGTATGCTCGGTGACTGAAAGATGCGCAGCCTTCGTGGCGGTTGTCTCAATTGCACAGGTGACGCCGCCAGGAAATGCACACATGTATGAGTACCCCCCAGCTCGCGTCGCGAGGCTGGCGCGGCGAAACGCGTCGTCTGGCCCATCAGCTTCGAGAAGGTCACGGGCAACGAGCGCACGAGGGACGCCGACGCGCTCATCCGTTCCTGACAACGACATAGTGCCGAAAGCGCCGCCGAGCTCGTTCAGCCCGACAAGAGGCAACGTTCCGGCGACCACAGGCGCCAGCACCGCGGGGCCATCGTCCGATACGTCGTGCACAAGGCCGACCGCCCCTTCGTCACCGGCGTACCACTGCTCGTTGTGGCCAAGAAGTGTGCTGTTAGGGGAGCGAAGAACTACGTCAGTACACCGCTCGAGCGGGACGCCTTCGGGCGTTCCCAGCTCGACAATCCCGTACACCTCTTCGAAAGCGTTTGCGAAGAGCACATCGAGAAACGGCACATCGGCTCCGTCAGCGATACCGCGAAGTTGCTCGACGAGATGTGGCACGACTGCAGTCGCTGCGTCCAGGTACGGCGCGAGTACCGACTCGAGATCGTCACGGCTCAGTTCATGGTTGGCGAGATACCTGCCGTTGAACGCCAGCGACTGCTCCATGGCCGGGGCGAACGCCTCACCAATCAGGGCGCCGCGCTCGTACGCGGTCCCGCTGACCTGAATCAACTCCATCCGACGAAGGGTACGCGACTTGCTAAGGCTGAGGCCTTGTGTCTCGCATCACTGCATCAGACTGACGCGCAAGTCGATGCCAACGACGTCGGGCTGAAGCAACTTCGGGCCGTAACTTGCGGGCACCTGCAGCGTCCCCGTCGGCTTCGAGCGCAGCGAGCGACTCACTTAAACGCAGATACGCCTCGTGGGCGACGATCTGCTCGCTCACGGGTTCGTCCATGCGCTGAGCGTGCCACGTTGGCAGCGCAGCCCGCACTCAGGCTGCGCTGCCAACAGATCTATCAGTGGCCGTGCATGCCTCCGCTCGCGCCATCTGCCACCCGCTGGGAGGACATCTTGAGGAAGGCAACAAGCGCCGTCAGTGCAGCGACGAGCGCGGCAGCAAAGAATCCGCGCGAAAAGCCCTCGGCCACGCCCTCGGCAGTGAGGAGGCTGCCCCCTGTAGCAGCCACGGCGGATAGCACCGCAACTCCGAGGGCTGCGCCGACCTCATGGCCGGTCATGAGGAAACCCGAAGCCGTTCCCGCGTGCTGTGGCGGGATACCGGCCATTGCCGTCACGGAGACCGGCACCAAGACAACACCAATGCCAAGGCCTAGGAGGAAGAGGCCGGGCAGCACATTCGTCAGGTAGCTAGCGGACTCGGGCACAACACCAAGCAGGATCGCAGCCAGCCCAGAGAAGACAAGCCCCGTGACGGCCAGGCTCCTCGGGGAGATGCGAGGCAGGAGGTGCCGAGCAACCTGTGTGCCTGCTGTGATTGCGAATGCGAACGGGAGGAAGGCAACACCCGCCGCTATAGCTGAAAAACCCAGAACCGTCTGCACATACAGCGAGGTCAAGAACACTGCGCCGACAAGGACGCCGGTAGTTCCCAGCATCACTGTGGTACCAGACACCAGAGTCGTGATCTTCCAGGTGTGTACCGGGATCAAGGGCCGAGCAGCACGGCGCTCGATGGCGCTGAAGGCGTAGAGCAGAGATGCTGACGCAACCAAGGTCATGAGTGTTCGCGGTGAGGTCCATCCATGAGTGGACGTTCCTCCGAGAGCGAGCATGAGTGCCATGAGGCCGGCCAGCAAGGTGACTGCCCCCGGAAAGTCGAACTCTCCAAAGCGCGACGAGGCGGGGACGTTGCCCGGCACGACCTTGCTGGCGACAAGCAACGCCACTGCACCGATCGGGCCGTTGATCCAAAAGATGGACTGCCAGCCGATCCAGGTAGTCAGGGCTCCCCCGACCAGGACACCCGCCGCTACTCCCAGGCTCCCGACGGCGCCCCAGAGCACGAGGCCCTTCTTACGCTGCTCACCGGAATAGGTCGTCATCACGATGGACAAAGCCGCAGGGGTGAGGAGTGCCGCGCTAAGACCCTGTAGAGCTCTTGCGACCATGAGTTGGGTACCACTGTCAGCGAAACCGCTGAACACCGAGGCGGTCGTGAAGACTGCGAGCCCGGTGAGGAAGACGCGGCGGCGGTTGACCAGGTCAGCGATGCGCCCGCCGAGCAAAAGGGCTCCTCCTGACATCACCAGGTAGGCGGTTACCAGTGCCTGCAGGTCGCCCCCGCGCAGGCCCAGCGATGAGCCGATTGAGGGCAGCGCAGTGTTCACGACACTGATATCGAGGACGACTAGGACTTGGGCAGCCAGGGCTGCTGCCAGGACCGCCCACGACTTGCTCGAGGGGCTGTCCGCGTCTGTCAGGCCAGTTACTTGCTCGGTCGTTGTCATGATTTGCTCGCTTCCGTTGATGTGGTTATGACGATGCTTGGATCCATGGCTCATCACCCCGGTCAAGTGGCCGGGTTTGCGGCTTGCGCTTCAGTCTCGAAACGGCGCAAGCCTGATCGCGAGGTTGAAGGCGCCATAACGGCGCAGAAACTGGATCCGGCCGTTTGGGACGGCCGCGGCTTCCGCATCCACGGCCGACGTGAACTCACGCTTGAACCCGAGCCGCGGGTACTCCGCCACGGCACGCTCGAGCAAAGCGGGCGGAATTTTCCAAGATCTCAGGCCGGCGACGTCGAGGCCCGCTCCGACCGACAACAGATAGGCGACTGCCCCGTCCTTGCCGAGGCGCACTTTCGGGCTGTGGTGCAGACAGATCGCGT
>JBJMHG010000165.1:0-11082 GCA_045807485.1 Actinomycetes bacterium | reverse complement strand
CACCTGAGTCCCTGCCTCGCAGCCGTTTGACGTTGCGGGACCTTGAGGCGGAAGAAGCGGCAGACGTCGAGGCGGTGTGGTTGGGCTGGGAGCGCCTCGATCAATACCGATATTGGGCGTCTCGGCCGGGTGGTCGAACTTTCGTGGCGCTGGATGGTGAAACTCCGGTCGCGGTCGGCTGCCTTTCACGGTCGCGCGATCGCCACACACTGCTGCACATGGCGGTGGTGGATCAGTCGTTGATGCCCGAGTCGGTCAGCGCAGCGGTCACCCTGGCGTCCTCGAGCGTTCTTCTTGCAGCACCTGGGATGAGTGCCGTGGTGCCATTCTTGGTGGACGCCGGATGGCGGATCGTCGAGCATGATGTCTACTGCGCAAGCGACGCCGATCTGGTCGACGCTGAAAGGCTCATCCCGCACCCCGGCCTGCTTTGACAGGCAATTGTCCAACGACATACGCATTGCTGCACGAATTTAGAACGACGCGGTCGATGCCACCCCCTCGCGTGGCACCGGCTGCGCCGTTCTCAACATTCATCGGCCGCGCACTCATGAGTGTGTTCGCCCATGTGGGTGAACCTGGTGTGCCACTCCTAGGGTGTGAGAGTGCAATGGGTGGATGCGGCAGTTGCGGCTGAGGCGGTAGGCAGCACCTCCACATCGCCTCGTGTGGTGGTCAGCGGCAACCACGGCACGCCATGGCTATTGCTGAATGCCATTGACGCCACGCTTCCCGAATACCGACTGTGGGCGTTGAACCCTCAGCGCGGCATCCCAGATCGCGACGGCGTCACTCTGGAGACCTGCTTCGTCGGCCCAGGGATGCGCGGAAGCGAACGGCTTCGGTATTTGCCGTCGCGGCTATCACTTGTGCCCGTGCTCTTTCGCGAGAGCCTGCGCCCGGACGCCGTGGTCGTCCAAGTCTCGCGGGTGGTCGACGGGAAGGTCTCGCTCGGCACGGAGGTCAACATCTTGCCGTCGGCGATCGAGCAGTGTCGCGGCGCGGGCGGGACCGTCGTCGCACAGGTGAACGAGCACATGCCCTACACCTTCGGTGACGGGGAGCTCGACGTTGATGCGTTCGACTTCATGGTTCGAGCCGATCAGCCCTTGCACGACGTCGCACCCATTCCGCTGGACGACATCGCTCTGTCCATCGGTGACCGCGTAGCTCACCGGGTGCCAGATGGTGCCACTGTGCAACTCGGCATCGGCTCTGTGCCCGACGCGTCGCTCCCTGGCGTTGCGCAACGACGCGGTCTCAAGATCTGGTCCGAAATGGTCAGTGACGGGGTGTTGACGCTCTTCGAACGCGGCTCTCTGGACACAGACGTCCCGGTGACTGCATCGTTCGTCTTCGGCTCTCAGCGTCTGTACGACTGGGTGGACCGCAATCCTTTGGTTCAGATACTGAGGACGGAGACGACCAACAGTCCAGCGGAGATCGCTGCTCGTCCGCTTATGGTTTCCGTCAACGCAGCCCTACAAGTCGACCTCTTCGGTCAGGCGAACGCATCACGGATCAACAACCGGATCTACTCCGGCTTCGGCGGGCAGACCGACTTCATCGTTGGCGCGCTGCACTCAAAGGGAGGGCAAGCGCTCATCGCCATGCACTCGTGGCACCCGAAGGGTAACGCCTCGACCATCGTGCCCCTGATCGATGAGCCCGTCACGTCGTTCCAACACAGCGCCGTCATCACCGAGCACGGTGTGGCCGCGATTTGGGGATACGCGCAGCAAGAGCAAGCGCTCAACCTGATCGGACACGCCGCCCATCCAGATGTACGAGATGAGCTCTACGAAGAGGCGGTCGCGCTCTCCTTGGTCCCGCCTTCCTCAGGCGGGCCCCCAGGCCGAATCGCAGCGCAGTAGCAGACCCGCAGACGGACGTGTCCCCACACGGGCCAGTTATGCGACCAGAATGGACGGCATGCCCGAGCTACCCGAGGTCGAGGCCCTCGCCCAGTTCCTCGGTGACCGCTTGACCGGCAGAGTGGTAGCCCGCGTCGACGTAGCCGGCATCGCAGCGCTCAAGACCTATGAGCCGCCGGTCACATCACTCGGTGGCCTGACCATCATGGGGGTGTCACGGCACGGCAAGTTCTTGGACATCGACGTCGACGGCCTGCACCTCCTAATCCACCTGTCCCGGGCCGGATGGGTGCGGTGGCGCGAAGAGCTATCGCCCACGCCTTTGAAGCCTGGAAAGGGGCCCATAGTCGTGCGAGTGCATCTCGACAACGGCTCTGGGCTGGACGTCACTGAGGCTGGCACCAAGAAACGGCTCGCCGTGTACGTCGTCCGAGAGCCGTCAGAAGTTCCCGGTGTCGCCCGACTTGGACCTGAACCGCTCGGCCTCACGCGCGAAGACTTCGACTCCATCGTGGACGCCAACAGCCGTAGCCAGATCAAAGGTCTGCTGCGCGACCAGTCTGTGATTGCAGGCATCGGCAACGCGTACAGCGACGAGATCCTTCATGTCGCCAAGCTCTCACCATTCGCGATCAGTGGGCGACTCGATGCCGAGCAGCGCGATCGCCTCTTCGCAGCCATCGCCACGACGTTGCAGGATGCCGTTCAGCGATCCGCGGGGCTCCCGGCGTCGGAGCTGAAGGACGGCAAGCGCGCGGCGATGCGCGTACATGGCCGAACGGGCGAGACATGTCCGGAGTGTGGAGATGTGGTGCGTGAGGTGTCGTTCGCAGATTCTTCACTGCAGTACTGCGCGACGTGCCAGACCGGAGGCAAACCACTCGCGGACCGACGTATGTCGCGACTGCTGAAGTGAGTGCCTCATGACCGAACGACTTCTTGAGTCGTTGCGCCAAATCGTCGGCGAGCCGCACCTACTCACCGACCCGATGGTCACGGCGTCGTACGGACGTGACTGGACCGGACGTTGGTCAACGCCTCCCCGCGCCGTGGTGCGTCCGGCGGACACCGACGAGGTGGCCGGGGTCATTGCAGCGTGCTCACAGCTAGACGTCCCGGTTGTTCCGCAAGGCGGCAACACCGGTCTCGTCGGTGGCTCTGTTCCCTCTACGCCGGACGCCGTGATCGTCTCCACCACGCGACTGACTCAGCACAGTGAAGTCGATGTCGTCCGACGTCAGGTGACGGTCGGGGCGGGCATGACGATCGCCGACGTCCACCGCCTGGTCGGGGGACATGGCCTCACCTATGGCGTTGACCTGGCTTCCCGCGACAGCGCCACGGTCGGCGGGACTGTCGCCACCAATGCCGGTGGCGTTCGGGTCGTGAGATTCGGCGAGACCCGCCGTAACGTGGTGGGCGTCGAGGCGGTACTGCCCGATGGATCGGTCATTACTCACCTCGCTGGCCTGCCCAAGGAGTCGGCAGGGTACGACCTCTCGAGCCTGCTGATCGGCAGCGAAGGCACGCTGGCTGTCATCACTGCTGTGCGCCTCAACTTGAAGGCGGAGCTTCCTCCGGACCGAGTCACCACGCTGGTCGGTGTTCCGACTCTCACACATGCCATCGAGCTGGTCAGTGATGCGGCCCCGCACGATGAGATCTTCGCTGTCGAGTACTTCGACGACACCGGGATGCGGCTGGTCTGTGATGTCGCTGAACTGACTCACCCGCTGCACGACCGTTGGCCGTACTACCTGCTGCTGGAGACGGCGGCCGTCCCCGCACTCCCTGCCGATTCGGACGCGTCTGTCGATCGGCGGCTATGGACCTATCGTGAACGACAACCTGAGGCCGCCGCGTCCCTCGGGGTCATTCATTCCCTCGATATTGCTCTACCGCCTGATTCTCTGGACGAGTTCGTCAGGCACCTGCCTGATCTGGTTGCCCCGCACCATGTCTTCACCTTCGGGCATCTGGCAGAAGGAAACGTGCACATACAAGTGAGCGGCCCGGACGCTGACGATGAGTCGGTTGATGTCCGTGTGCTTCAAGCGGTGGCGAGTCTCGGAGGCTCGATCAGTTCAGAGCATGGGATCGGCCGCGCGAAGGCCGGCCTCTTGCACCTGTGCCGCGCAGAGGCCGAGCGCCGGTCGATGCGCCGGATCAAGGACGCCATCGACCCGCGGGGTCTGTTCAACCCTGGCGTGCTGTTCACCGTGAAGACACCCGGAACTGCCACGATGACGTCATGACTTCCGGGTCTACCGACGGAGGGGGTCCGCTCGTGATCGCTCATCGAGGGGCATCCGACCGAATCCCCGAGCACACGCTCGCGGCGTATGTTCAGGCGATCACCGACGGCGCGGACGGGCTGGAGGCCGACGTTCGGTTGACGGCTGACGGTCATCTGGTGTGTGTGCACGACCGCACGATCGATCGCACCTCGAATGGCGCGGGAGTCTTGTCGACGCTTGAGTTGGCTGACTTGCAGTCGTTGGACTTCGGCACCTGGCAGCACACCCAAGACCCTGTCGAAGCCCCGGACCACCTCAGCGTGGACCACAACGAGGTGTTGACGCTGGAGCGACTGCTTGAGCTAGTCGTCGACGCCCCGCGCCATGTTCAGTTGATGGTCGAGACCAAGCATCCGACGCGCTACGCAGGCTTGGTCGAACGCACTCTGGTCGAGTTGCTCAAACGATTTGGGGTAGACGGTTGGGTGCCCCCGGAAGAGGCTCAGGTGACTGTGATGAGCTTCAGCGAAATTGCACTTCGGCGCGTACGACGGCTTGCGCCAGGTGTGCCGTTGGTCCTGCTGATGGATCGCGTCCCGGTGATCTACCGATCCGGCATGCTGCCCAAAGGGGTGAGGATCGCCGGCCCCAGCCTGGACATCCTTCGAGCACATCCGCGCTTTGTGAAGCGCCTCCATGACGCCGGGTCACGAGTATTCGTCTGGACCGTAGACGACCCGACCGATGTCGAGAACTTCTGTGAGCTGGGCGTCGACGCAATCATCACGAATAGACCGCATGAGGTATGCAAGATCGTCCAGCGTCACGCTGCCGTCGGTCGGCATCGCTCGTCGCCCGGCTAAAGTCGCGACGTGAGCAAGCGGCGGAGTCCTGCACAGGCAACCAGAACCAAGCGCCAGGCGGCAGACCGCGACGAGATAGCCGTAGTCGGCGGACGCGAGCCGTGCCCGTGCGGGAGCGGCCGTCGATACAAGGCCTGCCATGGCAAGACAGCCGCGGCGCCCGCCAAGCGAGTGGTGCGACCGTTCGCGGGCATGGCGTCAGAGCCCGACTGGGTAGCGCTGCACGACATGGTCGCGGCCGCGACTTCGCCACTTTCGCTCCGTGACTCTGATCGTTCGGTCACGTTGTGCACGCTGTTGCCCATGGCGTGGCCGGCCTTGACACGTGACAGCGGTGACATCTTGCTCGCGGCGCAGACTCAGACCTCGTCGGCTGATGTTGGCCGAGACATGGGGGATGCTCTTTCGCGGGCCCTCTCGGCCGAGGCGGGCACGCCCATCGCGCCGCGGCCGTTGCCCCCAGACGCACCGCACATTTCCGACTTGATCGATGCGACGCAACCATTGCGCGTGAACGTGCATTCCGGATTCGACTTTTGGCTCGAGGACTCCGAGTCCACAGACGACGCAGCCCGTGCGAGTCTCGAGCGCGCCAACGCCGTGGTCGGCCCGACCGCACGCCTGGCGTCGGTCGAAGGCTGCTACTGGATGATGCTCGGCGAGCGCAGGCAGATCAGGTGGGTGTTGCCAGAGGACGAGTCGGCATTGATCGATGGGCTGGCCCGGCTGCAGGCCGCATCGACGCTGTCGATCGGCGAGGGGAGTCGATTCCTTGGCTCCTTCCGTGCCAGCGGACTGGTGGTGCCGGTATGGGACCTTGCCGAAGGAACCGAAGCCGACCAGGTCGAGGACGCCGCGGAACACTTCCGGCGGTTGCTCGATGAGGCACTAGCGAACGACGAACCCCTTTCGGCGGATCAGCGACGGGCCCGCGAGGCGCTTCGAGCGCGGCAGCTGACCGTGCACTGAGTGTCTTGGCTTTTGAATGCCCATTCAGACCAAGGCGAATATCCTGAATGGCGATTCGTCAAAGAATGGCAAAGAATCGCGTGTGAGATTGCGATCTGCTTCCTTTTCTGCGCAGAGTGGCGGAGGTCCGAACGTCGCTGTATCCCCCGTCGGTGGCGTTCGGACCTTTCAACGCCCGGACTTGGTCAGTGCACGGTCTGCACTGCGCTTCAGATTCGAAGCTTGGACCGCCCACCGCCGCGATCGACCGATTGCTAAAAGCCTGACCAGAGTCCAGCAGCTTCGGCGAGCGTAACTAGTGCGAGCACGGCCAACAGCGCGCCGGATATCCGTCGGACCACGGTGAAAGACAGTCGGGCAACGAGCCAGCGTCCCCCGAGCACAGCCAAGGCGCCCACGAAGCTGAGCGCGATCCACGCACCGAGCCAGACCTGCAGTGGAGCGCCGTACCGGGCGGCCAGGCTCGCCGTGGTGAGTTGCGACAGATCGCCCCACTCAGCGGCGAGCAGCACGAGGAACGAAACGCTGAAGGCCCGAGCATGTCCGCGTCCGACGGCAGCGTCTATGACCTCGGTCTCGACCTCTTCGTCTTCGGCTGCATCTGCCTCGGCCGAGCCCCGAAACATCAATAGCGCCCCGACGCCGAACAGGGCGGCGGTCACCAGCTGGACTGGCAGCTCTGGCAGGAGTGCGAACAGCTGACCGGCAGCGACGGCAATCGTCGTCTGTACGGCGAACGCTGCGCTCACCCCGAGCCACACCCCGAGAGGCCGAAACCTGGTGGAGAGCACGAGGGTGGCAACGAAGGTCTTGTCGGGAATTTCAGCGGGGACCAGCAGCGCCAACGTCACGAAGAACGGGGCGAGGTCCACGAAGGGATTTTACGTTGACCGAGATGTACGTCACCGGCCTCCGGTGACGTACACCGTGTCGGTAGGTTGTGAACCCGCTCCTGTCACCGTGAGAAAGCCGCCCAGATCCCCGTGAATCTCAACCTGGACCCAGATGTGGTGGCCCTGATCGCAATCGGTGCGGCGGTGGTGGCCCTCATTGCCTTACTGCTCGCCTGCGTTCTATCGGTCAAGTTGCGTCGCATGCGCCAGCACTACCTCGTGCTCCAGGACGGCGCCGACGGTGAGAGCTTCGTCGAGGCAGTGGCGCGCAAGACCGCTGCAGTCGACCAGCTCCGCATCGATGTCAGCACCTTGGACAGTGACGTCAAGAACCTGCGCGTTGATCTGTCTGATGCGATTCGACATGTTGCGGTCGTGCGATACGACGCCTTCAACGACATGGGTGGACGTATGTCTTTTTCAGCTGCTCTGCTGGATGACGTCGGTGACGGAGTCGTGATCAGCTCGATCAACGGCCGCTCTGAGACTCGGACCTACGCGAAAGGCGTTAAGGCCGGAGCTAGTGACGCTGAACTTTCTCCCGAGGAGATCCAAGCGATCGGTTTCGCGCAAGCCAGTCATTCGCGTACCTGAGCTGAGCGTTCAGCCACCGGCGTTTTGCGCTGCAATAGGCTTCCGCCGTGTCCACAACAGAAGCTGGTGATGTCGGCGTCGTTGGCGGCGAGGCCGTGATGCGGTATGGCTTCCTCGGGCCGGCCGGAACCTTCACCGAAGCTGCGCTGCTTCAGTGGCTCGGCGGACGCAATGCCGAGGTCGTCGCTTACGCAACAGTGGACGGAGCCGTTGATGCCGTGCGCGCCGGCGAGGTCGTCGCCGCGATGGTGCCGCTGGAGAACTCTGTTGAGGGTTCGGTGACGGCCACGATCGACGCCCTGGCAACAGGTGATGGACTGGCGATCCTCGCTGAGGCGCAGGTGCCGGTGTCGTTTTCGCTCATCGCGCGTCCGGGGACGGTTTTGGACAAGGTCTCCGGGGTGACGACGCACCCCCACGCGCACGCGCAGTGTCGTCGCTGGCTGGCCGACAACCTCCCTGACGCTCAGGTCGCCTTCGCACCGTCGACAGCAATGGCCGCCTCAATGGTGGCCGAGGGAGAAGAGGACGCCGCGATCTCAGCTCCGCTGGCTGCTGAGGTGTACGGGCTAGAAGTTTTGGCCTCCGACATCGGTGATCGTCCAGCTGAGACCCGGTTCGTGCTGATCAGTACGCCACAGGCTCCCGAGCCGGCGACTGGCGCAGACAAGACGTCGTTGGTGCTCTTCATGGGCCAGGACCACCCTGGTGCCCTGCTGGAGATCTTGACTGAGTTCGCGGTCAGGGGAGTCAACCTGACCCGCATCGAGAGCCGGCCAACCGGCGGGGGAATGGGTGACTACTTCTTCTCGGTCGATGTCGAAGGGCACCTCGACGACGCCAGGGTGGGGGAGGCGCTGATGGGCCTGCGCCGGGTGTGTGCCGAAGTGCGGTACCTAGGGTCGTACCCCCGCCTCGATGGCCGACCACCTGTCCTCCGCCCGGGGGTCACTGACCAGGAGTTTCTCCAGGCCCAGGCCTGGCTGGCGCGGATTCGAGAGGGACGCGCCTAGCCCGTTCGGCTCAACCCGCCGTCCGGACCTGCCGAAAGCCACCTCGTGCGCCGAATGACCCTCACGAGGACGTTCGCTGTGGTCAGCCTGTCGACCATGGTGCTCCTCGCCGCGGTCGTCACGTGGTTGTTCGACGACGCGATGCGGATGCAGGCGCAACGCGACGGTGAGCAAATTGCCGAGACCTATGTCTCACAGGGCGTGCAGTCAAGAATCGACAGCGAGGCCACCAGCTTCTGGGAAGACCCCGGGTCGGTGTCGCCAGCTCTGGTGGGTTCGCTCGACACCATCGCACGCGCGAACAGCGTCCAGGTACTGGATGGGCTGTCGCTCTACTCACCCGAGGGCGAGGCACTCTGGACCAGCAGGGGCACGCCGTCGGATGCACCTGCCCTTGACATGGAGCTCGCCCAGGAATCCGAGGATTCACTGGCGCCGCAGTCTCAGGTCGTCGATGGTGAGAATGGTCCGGTCCTCGAAGTCACAGTGCCGGTCATCTACGGTGACCGCCTTTCCGGCGTCTACGGGTACGCCCAGGTCGACCTGCCCTGGGAGGACACCGCCAACCTGCTGTGGCGCTCTCTCATCACCGTCGCCGCCGTCATTGTCGTCATCGCCCTGCTCGCTTGGTTGCTGTTGTTCCGGACGGTTCACCGAGCGAGCTCTACCCTGCGAGAGCAGGCGCAGGAGAACGAGCGACTTGCACTCAGCGACGCGCTGACCGGCCTGCCGAACCGGCGACTGCTTCAGGATCGCCTTGAACGCGCGATCGTTGCGTGTGAACGCTCCGGAAAGAGCCTCGCGCTCATGATCCTGGACGTGGACCGCTTCAAAGAGGTCAACGACACCCTTGGCCATGACCGTGGCGACGCACTGCTCAAGGAGGTCGCGCAAAGACTTTCAGAGGTCGTGCGCGACGCAGACACGGTGGCCCGTCTCGGGGGTGACGAGTTTGCCGTCCTCGCTCCGGACGTTGGTTCGCTGCTCGATGCCGAGCGGCTCGCTGGTCGCGTGCACTCGGCATTCGACGAGGCCTTCATGGTGGGTGACTTGCACCTTCATGTCGAGGCAAGCATTGGTGTCGCGATGCTGCCTGACAACGCGGAGAACAGCACTGAGCTGATGCAGCGCGCCGACACGGCGATGTACGCCGCCAAGTCGACGCACCTGGGAGCCCTGCTCTACCGCCCAGGCACGGACGGCAACTCGGCGGAGCGGCTCGCCTTGCTGAGTGACCTTAGGAATGCCTTGGGTACACAACAGCTGAGCATTCACTATCAACCGAAGATCGACCTCGCCAGTGGCCACGTGATCGGCACCGAGGCGCTGCTTCGTTGGAACCACCCCAACCGCGGCAACATCCCGCCCAACGACTTCATCCCACTCGCTGAGAACACCGGACTCATTCAGGGTCTGACCCGGTACGTGCTCGAAATGGTCTGCTCGCAGATGTCGGAGTGGGACCGAGTGGGTGCCGAGTTCGCCCATCTGCCGGTGGCCATCAACCTGTCGGCGCGGAACCTGCTCGAGCCCGACTTCGACGAGTTCCTCGAAGACATCCTCGCCAGTCACCTCATCGAACCGAATCGCATCGAGCTCGAGGTGACCGAAAGCGCGCTCATCGAAGACCCGGTACGCAGTCACCAGATGATGCACAAGATCGCTGGCCTCGGGGTCACGCTGGCAGTCGACGACTTCGGTACCGGCTACACGTCGATGTCGCAGCTGGAGCAGATGCCGCTGTCGACCCTGAAGATCGACCGGTCCTTCACGGCTCGTCTGGCCGACGACCCAGGCGGGGCAACGTTGGTCAAGGCCATGGTCGACCTCGCGCACGAGTTCGGACTCGAGGTCGTTGCAGAGGGCGTGGAGGACGCCGAGGTGACCGCGAGGCTACGTGAGCTCGGGTGTGACATCGGCCAGGGATTTCTGTGGTCGAGGCCGGTGGCGTCCGATGCATTGCCCGAGGTGCTCTTTCAGCTGTCTTTCAGGAGACGCTCAGCCGTGGGGACCACTGCGCCTCGGTAGGCTCGGCGGGTGCTCGACCTCCGACTACTTCGTGACGACCCGGACGCCGTCCGTCGCTCGCAAACCGCGCGCGGCGAGGACGCCGGTCTGGTCGACGTGGCTCTGGCCGCCGACGAGCAGCGCCGCGCCGCGATCGTTGCTTTCGAAGCACTGCGCTCTGAGCAGAAATCGCTCGGCAAGCAGGTGGCGTCTGCGCAAGGCGATGCCAAGCAAGAGCTGCTCGGTCGCACGAAGCAGCTCTCGGGGCAGGTCAAGGATGCCGAGGCAAGGGTGCGCGAGGCCGCGGAGCGGCTGTCAGGAGTCCAGCTGCAGCTGTCGAATCTGGTCGAACCCGAGGCACCGGTCGGTGGTGAGGAAGACTTCGCACTGATTGAGCACGTGGGAACGCCACGTGACTTTGCTGCCGAGGGATTTCAGCCGCAAGACCATGTCGACCTCGGCAAGTCGCTCGGGGCGATAGATGTCGAACGTGCTGCCAAGGTGTCCGGTGCGCGTTTCTACTACCTCACCGGCCCTGGCGCCCTACTCGAGCTCGCCCTCATCAACGTTGCCGTGCAACAAGCGGTCGCCGCCGGCTTCACGCCGATGGTGACTCCGGTGTTGGTCAAGCC
>JBJMHG010000164.1:0-5372 GCA_045807485.1 Actinomycetes bacterium | reverse complement strand
CCGGAAGTGACGTGGCGCGGGAAGGCAACAGGGCGCTGGGGCTGGTCGATTTCGCCGTGACCGTGCACGTGGATCGCGAGGGCTTCAACACGTCAGCCGACGTGGAGAAATGGGCTTCTGGAATCCCCGCACCCATGTATGCACTTGACGACCAGAGCGCGGTCAAGGTGATCGACGGCAACGTCGAAGTTGTCTCCGAAGGGAACTGGAGACTATTCCCCCCGGATCCGTAGCGAGCGGAACGGACTAGAAGGCAACACGCCGGTCGCCTGCGCCAGTGTTCGCGAGTGTCACATGAGCGGTGGGCGACTCTGTCTGTGCCTGGTCGTCAATGGCGGGGTGCGCATTGCGGTGGGCCGTGATCGGGGGATACTGCGGCCTGTGCAGTCGCCCGATGTGAGCTATGCCCGCAGTGGTGATGTAGCGATCGCGTACCAGGTCGTCGGCTGAGGCTCCCCGGGAATCGTCTTCGTGCGGGCCGCGCTATTCGCTTTCGTTGAGTTCGAGGAGGAGGGTGCGGAGTTGGGCGAATCGTTTGGTGCCGAGTTGCTTTGCCCAGGCGCTCTCGACTTCTGCGACGGCTTCGCGGATCACGTTGATCGCGGAGGTGCCGCGCGGGGTGAGAGCGAGACGCTTGGAGCGTAGGTCGTCGGGATCGGGTAGGCGCTCGAGGTAGCCGAGTTGCTCGAGCTGGCCGAGGAGGTAATTGAGGGCTTGCTTGCTGATCCGCAGCCGCGCTGCCAGCTCGGACGGTCTCGCGCCTTGGGGGCCGGGGTACTGGAAGACGTTGAGGTGTGCCGCGTCGAGGTCGGCGAAGCCGCTCCCCTGCAGCCGCTCAAGCATGTGTCGCTGGACCGCCTCCCAGGGCACCCGCAGGAGCGCACCAATCAGCGGCGGGCCGAAAGCCCCCGGCGTCCGCGAAGTAGTAAAAGAACTTGACGTATCGGCAGAAGTCATATAAAGTCAAGGGACTTTACCATACGAGGTAGGAGGTCACGGTGACAACCAGCACCCACGAGAAGATCAGAGTCGGCGCGATGGCAATCACGTTCCTCGTCGAAGGCGAGGAGTCTGCAGGGTCGGTGGCAGTCTTCGAGTTCGACGTTCCCGCCGGCTCGAAGGTCGCGGCCGCACACAGCCACGACGGCTATGAGGAGACGATCTACGGACTCGAAGGCTCCCTGACCTGGACAGTCGGCGGCGTCGCAAGCGAGATCGGCGAAGGGGAAGCGCTCTGCATCCCCAGAGGCGCCGTCCACCAGTTCGACAACACAGGCGACGTCGACGCGAAGGCACTCGCGATCGTGACGCCCGGCATCCTCGGCCCCGACTACTTTCGTGAAGTTGCGGCCGTCCTCGATGCCGCGGCCGGCGGCCCTCCCGATTTCATGGCAATCGGCGAGGTCATGCGCCGCCACGGAATCACACCCGCACCCTGAGAGCCCATTACCTCCGGCCCAACAGCTGGGGGCAATCGACCTGGCCGAACCCACGAAGGAGCATCGACTGTGACTGAGATCGAAACTATCCTCCGCACGATCGGCGCCTTCGCAGTGATCGCGGGGACGATCCTGGTCGTGCTCCAACTCCGCGTCAACGCGAAAAACGTCAAATCACGCAACGCCTTCGACCTGGTCGCGAAAGTGATCGACCCCTCATTCCCGCGGCGACGGCATCTGATGTACGACGTTGCCGCCAGGCGCGCCGGTGGCGACTGGACGGGCTTCGATCGGAGCCTCGAGGATTTCGAGGTCAGGAACTTCGCGAACATCTACGAGCAACTCGGCCTCCTCGCGCGACGCGGCGTGGTCGACCTCCAAGACGTACTGAATGCCCTCTCGGCCCAGCCGATGGCGGACTGGAACACCTTCGACCCGATCCGCACCCACATCATGCAAGAGGCCGGAAACACCTCCTCCGAACTGGCACACAATCAACCCGGCCTTGACGCCATCTACTGGCCGAACTTCGCCTGGCTCGCAGAAGAGAGCCAGAAATGGACACTGCGACGAACCTCGACCACCCAAACCACTTCCGGCCTTGCTGCCAGCCGCCGAACCGAGGGCGCCAGATCGACCAGCAGCGCCCAGCCGCGCACCATCGCACTCACGCGCGCCAATGTTCGCGACGCCATCTGAAAGCGAAACGTCAATCGACCGGAACGAAGCGTTCGAGCACCAGGTGAGCGAGTCGTATGGGCGGCTCGTCTACGTCAGTGTTCGGGATGTCATATGAGGCGGAGCTGACTCCGGCGCCGAGCTAGAGAGCGGATACCACCACCCGAATCCAGCCAGGATCATCGCTTGCGAAAAGGTTGACGTAGCGTCTGTCGTCGCGCTTCTACGTCGGCTTCTCGATCATCGTGAGGTTCATCAAAACGCGGCACGACTTTCGGACCACGGCACGTCGCCTGTGCCTGTGTTTGGAAATGCACATGAGAAATACTTCGGGAAGGGCGCCTCGGAAAGATGCTGCCTAGTGAACGTCGAGTCCGAGCTGACCTGATATCCGGTCTTGCAGGTGATCCGCGGTTGGGAAGGCAACCGTCGCCAGAGCCAAGCCGGTCACGACTGAGCCGGTCACAAGCGCGAGACGGATGCTGCGACCAGGCACTCTGAGCCGAAGGAGAGCCGGCAAACGCCAAATGTGCGCGAGGACGTGAACGCTGGTGGCGCCAACCCACACAATGAAGCTTGCCTTGTGAAGGCCGACGATCGCGCCCTCGGTCTCGCCCAATGCAAGTAGAGCCACCCCGGTCGCGAATAAGACCACGGTCGAGAGGATGACCAGCGGTGCGACGACAGTTCGAAGCACGACATGCGGTGGCCCCCGTTCGACGTACTCGGCAGCCCCGAGGTAATAGCGGAGCATCCGCCAGCCGGTGCTGGCGAGCTTGAGCGCCACAACAGGAATCAGCAACAATCCGATCAAGGCGTGAACAGTGAGAAGCGACCTCACGTTGAGAAGAGTCGCGCCCTCCACGAAAAGCAGCAGCAGAAGCAACGCGCCAACGACAGCGGTGAGATGCTCGTTGCCACGGCTGCCGCCCACAAAGGCTCGTCTGAGTGACGCCATCACCACCATGACAGCAGACACACCTGTGATCTTGCTGTGAATTACGCACAGCGGTCGGGCCAAGACAACTTTCAAGCGGCATGCCGGAAAGTTCACCAGACCTGTGGCGTCGGGAACGCTAGCGTCGAGTCGGACTGAGCAGCGACTGACCACAGATCGCAATGACGAAGATGCTTATGACTCCCGTCATGTATTGGCTGGGTCGGAGCCTTGAGGATGTCGTGGACGAACAGAAAATCCACGGCGAGGAAGGCCCACGATCAGGAAATCCCGATAGCGCGTCGCATGCGCCAAACGTGCCGGTGTCCTTCTAGGTCCTACACTCTGCCCTGCGCCGGCGTTCGGGAATGCACCGACTGTCCACCGCCAATCGTTTCAGACCCGGGCTTAGCCAAAGCGGTCGAGTGAACCCAGCGGCTACGTGTCGTAACATGGCCGAGGAGGATGTACGTGTCGACGTCTGATCCGATCGCCGAGATCATTGGGGACTATCGGGCCTTCGCGACGATGCAGCGCGATCGCCTTCTTGCCCGTGGCATCGACATCGCGGCCTACCCGCTCAGCCACCTCGCCGTCCGCGTGGCCGATTGGGATCTCTACGTCCACCAGCGCACGCTTCTCGAGCGCCACGCGCGGGCGAACCGCGAGAACGTCTGGAACGGACGCCCGATCTCCTTGATCGTGCTCTCCGAACCACTCCAGCTCCTCGACGAGACACCGGTCTCGAATATCGAGCTGATCCCGCCCGTTCACCAACGCGTCTACCGGATGGGTCTTGAGCACCTCGGCGTTGTCGTGGGTGAGGAGTTCGACGAGTTCTCGCGGGTTCATCGTGACGCGCTGACGGGTCAGCAGTTCCAGAGCTCAGCCGTCGACCCTGTCTATGTGCTGTTCGAGGACTTCACCCACGTGAAGTTCTATCGGCGCTCCTTCTTCGACGTCGTCCAGGACGCAGAGGGGCGCTTCGAGGGGTTCGTCCATGTCGACGACTGGGTGCCGCCGAGACTCGTCACAGCCACCGGCCCGAACCCGCTCCCGCGGTAACCGAGGCCACTGCTGGGCGACACGGCCGCATGCTGGTCAGTTGTTTCGCGATGTTCCCCGAGCGGATGCTGTCAACGTAGGAGGGTCGACCTCTGATCTGTCCGGGTTAGCCTTGTGCGATGCGTGTGCTCCTGACCTGCAGGCCGTTGGCTGGTCACTATCGGCCGATGCTCCCACTTGCACGTGCCCTGGCTGCAGCGGGACATGAAGTGGCATTTGCGTCGGGCGAGCCTGTCTCCGGCGAAGCCGAAGCGGAAGGGTTCACGGCGTTTCGCGCCGGCCTTGGTCTCGATACAGTGGAGCCGCTTGCCCGCAGCATTCGTCAACGTGCTGCTGCGCTCCCTCCTTCGCAAATCCGCCACTTCGTCTTCACGGAGCTCTTCGTGCGCGTCGAGCTGGAGCCGCGTGCCAACGACCTGCTCCAGGTCGTTGAGCGGTGGGCGCCACACGTCGTGGTACATGACGTCGCGGACTTCGCCGCACCGCTTGTCGCCACGATCATCGGCGTCCCATACGTGGAGCACAGCTTCGGGCCTGCGATCCAGAACGACGTTCTCCGTGCTGCCGGCGACGCCACCGCACCGTATTGGACGTCGCACGGGCTTGAGCCGCACCCCCTTGGCGGTTTCTACCGCTACCTGTACCTCGACGTCTGCCCTGCCAGCCTCCAGCTCTTCGGAGCGCTCACGGGCACGGTGCAAGGCATCCGCACGATCGACACTCAGCCACCACAAACGAGGCCCACCTGGCTTGATGCGCTGCGCGGGCAGCCGATCGTCTACATAACCCTCGGCACCGTCTACAACCAGAACCTCGGCCTGTTCCAGGTGCTACTCGACGGCCTCCGCGACGAACCGCTCAACATCGTCGTCACGGTTGGCAAGCAGAACGACCCCGCAGCGCTCGGCCGGCAGCCGCCGAACATCCACGTCCACCAGTACATCCCGCAAGAGCTACTGCTCCCGCACTGCGCCGCTGTCGCAACCCACGGCGGCGCCGGCTCGACCCTCGGTGCACTCGCATTTGGCCTGCCGCTCCTGCTCGTTCCCCAAGGCGCCGACCAGTTCTACAACGCCGACCGCGTCGTTGCCGCAGGCGCCGGAATCCAGCTCCTACCCGACTCCCTGAACGCAGACTCCGTCCGCGACGCCATCAGCCTGCTACTACACGACCACACATTCCGAGAAGCGGCTGACCGGATCAAGAACGAGCTCGACGCGATGCCCGAGCCACATCAGGCCGTCGAGACGCTC
>JBJMHG010000163.1:0-4757 GCA_045807485.1 Actinomycetes bacterium | reverse complement strand
CGGTGAACACGTGGGGCGGGCCTTCGGGATCGTCGTACAGCAGCGCGATCCCTCCAGGGGTGTGCCCGCGCAGGTGAATCACCGAAAGCGTGACATCGCCGACCGATATTGAGTCGCCGCCTTCGACCAACCGGCCGACTGACACCGGCAGGTTTGGCGCGTCCAACGGATGAGCGATCGACTCCGCGCCGGTGGCGGCTACCACCTCGGGAAGCGCCTGCCAGTGGTCGCCGTGCGAGTGCGTGGTGACGACGGCGTCCAACCCGTCCGGACCGATCAAGTCGAGCAGCACGTCGGGGGAGTCGGCAGCGTCGATGAGCAGCTGGTGCCCGGTGTTTCGGCATCTCAGGAGGTAGCAGTTGTTCTCGTATGGCCCTACGGCGACCTTGCTGACTATGACTGCCGGAAGCTCGCGTACTTGCGCAGGGCCACCCACAGTGGCGTCGCCGGTGTAGGTCATGAGCTCTCCTGGAGTTGAGGTTGGTGGCTTACACCCATGCAGGTGCGTCAGGCACCCGAGAGTGGTCGGTTGTCGTGATATCCCGGTACGGCCTTCCGAGCAGCCAAGCCAACAGGTCTGCCTCGTGGCCCACGAGGTCAGCGCCATCTGCGCCGACATCCCAACAATTCCCGGTGTCCGTAGCCCTGAGCACGTGGACCGGCACCTCGCGGGAACTTCGGAAGAAGGGAGTGAGCTCGCCCAGTGTTCGAAGCGTGAATGTCGAGCTCCAGTCGGACGCGGTGTAGTCGCCGGCGAGATCAACTCGGTGAATCTCGACCTCTCGGATGCGAATCGCACCCAAGGCCCAGGCGTCGGCGCGAGCACCTGAGCCAAGCCGGAGTGCTCGTGCTGCCACTGGCTCCGAGAGGCCAAGGAGCGCTGATCGCAGAGCACCCACTGCCTTGGCGTGGTCAGCCAGCAACTCACTCCACGGCAGCGCGGCCCGGCGGTCGATCTCGGACGCCCGTGCCTCTTTCGAGGGGTACATCGGAGTCTCCGTACCGGTGCCGGCCCAGCGGGTCAGGTTGATCAGCCCATAGGCGTTGCCGGTGAGGTGCGCCACCACATGGGCACGGGTCCAGCCTGGCAGTGCTGAATCGACCTGGGACCAGGCTGCAGCGCGACTCTCGAGATCTGCCGCGAGCTCTTCCTCGACCGACGCCAGCTCAGCCAGGTGCGTCAAGGGGGTGGCAAGGCTCATAGCCAGACGCTACTTGCCGCTCGGGAAGTCTCTGTCGGTGCCCGCGGTTAGGCTGAAGGACCTCGTCCAAGGCCGGGTCGGGGTAAACCGCGCCCTCGGCGCCAAAGCGAGTGTGAGCGAGACGACACGGTCTGTATGACACGGGTGCGAATGACACGGGACAAGGGGCGACGCGGAGCAGTGAACGGAATGCTGGGTGACTGATCGACTCATCGTGCGGGGCGCGCGCGAACACAACCTCAAGGACGTCTCACTCGACCTACCCAGAGACGCCCTGATCGTTTTCACCGGTCTGTCAGGGTCGGGCAAGTCCAGCCTGGCCTTCGACACGATCTTTGCCGAGGGTCAGCGGCGCTACGTCGAGAGCCTTTCGGCGTATGCGCGACAGTTCCTGGGTCAGATGGACAAGCCCGATGTCGACTTCATCGAGGGCCTTTCTCCCGCAGTTTCGATCGATCAGAAGTCGACATCGCGCAACCCGAGGTCGACGGTGGGCACGATCACCGAGGTCTACGACTACCTCCGGCTTCTGTACGCCCGCATCGGACATCCGCACTGTCCGATCTGCGGCGACCCCATCGCCCGCCAAACGCCGCAGCAGATCGTCGACCAAGTGCTGGCACTGAGCCAAGGGATCCGCTTTCAGGTGCTCGCACCGGTCATCCGGGGCCGCAAGGGCGAGTACCTTGACCTGTTCCGTCAGCTTCAAGCCCAGGGCTACGCCCGCGCTCGGGTGAACGGCGAGGTGTATGCCCTTGGTGAGGTGCCCAAGCTCAACAAGCAGAAGAAGCACACCATCGAGGTCGTGGTCGATCGCTTGACCGTCAAGGCGTCCTCACGGCAGCGGCTCACCGACTCGGTCGAGACAGCGCTTGGGCTGGCCGGCGGTCTGGTCGTGCTCGACTTTGTCGATCTGCCCAATGACGATCCGCAGCGGGAGCGCACATACTCCGAGCATCTGGCCTGTACGCGCGACGGACTCTCGTTCGACGAGCTCGAACCGCGATCGTTCTCCTTCAACTCTCCTTATGGCGCGTGCCCTGACTGTCACGGTCTCGGCACGCAGATGGAGGTGGATGAAGAACTGGTGGTGCCAGACCCCAGCAAGTCGCTGTCAGACGGCGCCATCTCACCGTGGGCAGGTGCACACACCAGTCAGTACTTCTCGCGACTTCTGGAGTCGCTGGCCGACGAGATGGGCTTCGATGTGGACGCGCCGTTCCGGCGGCTCCCGGTCAAGGCCCGCAAGGCGATTCTGCATGGCGTCGATGATCAGGTACACGTCAAGTACAAGAACCGGTACGGTCGCAAACGCTCGTACTACGCCAGCTTCGAGGGAGTCATTCCTTACGTGAAGCGCCGTCACGGTGAAGCCGAGACGGACACCTCACGAGAGCGGTTCGAGGGCTACATGCGGCAGATACCGTGTGGCTCGTGCAACGGCTCACGACTGAAGCCCATCGCACTCGCGGTGACCATCGGCGACCGTTCTATAGCGCAAGTCGCGGCGCTTCCAATCGGAGAGGCGGCAGACTTTCTGCGGTCTCTTGACCTCACGGCGCGCGAAGAGCAGATCGCCGCCCGGGTGTTGAAAGAAGTGAATGAACGGCTGAGGTTCCTCATCGACGTGGGCCTGCACTACCTCACGCTTGACCGGGCAGCTGGCACGCTCGCGGGCGGGGAGGCACAGCGGATCCGCCTGGCCACCCAGATCGGATCAGGCCTGGTGGGGGTCCTCTACGTACTGGACGAACCCAGCATCGGACTGCACCAGCGTGACAACCACCGGCTGATCGAGACGCTGGTGCGGCTGCGTGACCTGGGAAACACTCTGATCGTCGTCGAGCACGACGAAGACACCATCCGAAGCGCCGACTGGGTTGTAGACATCGGCCCAGGCGCCGGCGAGCACGGTGGGCAGGTGGTCGTCTCCGGACCCGTACAAGACCTGCTGGACAGCCCCGACTCGATCACCGGTGCGTATCTCGACAAGCGTCTTGAGATCGACACCCCAGCCTTGCGGCGTCCGCTCACGCCCAACCGAGAGCTGGTTGTCCATGGCGCACGTGAGAACAACCTCAGAGACGTCAACGTGTCGTTTCCTTTGGGCGTCTTGACGGCGGTCACAGGGGTGAGCGGTTCCGGCAAGTCGACACTGGTGAACGACATCTTGTATGCGGCGTTGGCCCGGCATGTGTACTCGGCGCGAACGGTTCCTGGTCGCCACACTAAGGTCACAGGGCTCGAGCACGTCGACAAGGTGGTGCATGTCGATCAGAGCCCGATCGGTCGCACGCCACGATCGAACCCAGCCACCTACACGGGCGTTTTCGACCACGTGCGCAAGCTGTTTGCCAGCAGCCCCGAGTCCAAGGTGCGCGGATACCAGCCGGGCCGATTCTCCTTCAACGTCAAGGGCGGACGCTGCGAGGCGTGCACCGGCGACGGAACCATCAAGATTGAGATGAACTTCCTTCCTGATGTCTACGTGCCATGCGAGGTCTGCCATGGTGCTCGCTACAACCGCGAGACGCTCGAAGTGCACTTCAAGGGCAAGACCATTGCCGAAGTGCTCGACATGCCGATTGAGGAAGCGTCCGAGTTCTTTGCCGCTATCCCTGCCATCTCGCGGCATCTCACGACCCTGACAGAGGTCGGCCTGGGCTACGTCCGTTTGGGCCAGCCGGCCCCGACTCTCTCGGGCGGCGAAGCCCAACGGGTGAAGCTGGCGGCAGAGCTGCAGAAGCGATCGACCGGTCGCACCGTTTATGTCCTTGACGAGCCGACGACTGGACTGCACTTCGAAGACATCCGCAAGCTGCTCGGTGTGCTGGGTCGCTTGGTCGACTCAGGCAACTCGGTCATCGTCATCGAGCACAACTTGGATGTCATCAAGACTGCAGACTGGGTCATCGACCTCGGGCCCGAAGGCGGTTCGGGCGGCGGCATGGTCGTTGCCGAAGGCACACCAGAGGCGGTTGCAGCAGCTCCCGGAAGTCATACGGGAACCTTCCTGGCGCGATTGGTGAAGCCGGAAGCCCCTGCCAAGCCCAAACGCCGGGTGCGCAAGAAGGTATCGGCCTGATCGCAGCTACAAGGCACCAAGGGCTACAGCAAGTGCGAAGCCTGCGACAACGAATCCACCGGTCCAGGTGCGCTCGACAGCGTACGAGTCAGGCAGCATCGTGTCGGTGACCATGGTCAATAGAGCACCGGCCGCGAATGCTTGTGCCACAGCACCACCGTCGGTCTCGAGCAGTGCGTAGCCTGCTGCGCACGCAACGGCAGAGGCGACGACCACCGCACTCCACATACCGACGATGCGCCGAACCGACCAACCCGAGAGACGAAGACCTGACGTGGACGCCATGCCCTCGGGAAGGTTGGAAAGGGCGATCCCTACCAGCAACGGGATGCTCACTTTTCCTTGCAGGATCGACAGCCCCAAGACCACCGACTCCGGGATGCCATCCAGGATCGACCCCAGGACGATGGCCTGACCCTGCGTGTTTTCATCGTGGCCTTCCGGATGCTTGCGACGGCCACCGCCGGAAT
>JBJMHG010000162.1:0-4657 GCA_045807485.1 Actinomycetes bacterium | reverse complement strand
AGGACCTCGGTGACGGTGACACAGCGGTTCCGAGCGAGGGAGAGGTCGAGCGCTTCCGCGAGTTCCTCGAGGGTGTATCCCCGGAAGACTTCGGCTCCCCAGACCCCTCCTAAGTCTCAATCTGTACCTGAGGGTTGCTCGGCCTTGACCTTGCCTACAGACTTCGCTCGGCGTGTCGGCGTCGACGTGCGTTGACCAGGCCTGCAGCGGCCCCTAGCGTTCATCCCACACCGCGGTAACTCCAGGCGTGTACTTTCCTCCGGGCCACCGGTCCGAAGCGTCCGGCAACTCCCGTGGACTGACGGAGGTCGCAGTGACTGGAAGCGGTTCGAACCACGATGGTCGCCCGGACGCCGCCAAGCACGAGCAGGCACGCAAGGCCGCCGGGCAGCAAGGCCTGCTGTTCACCGACGAGGTGCGAGCGCTGCCAGAAGACATCGGGTACCGCGGACCCACCGTCTGCTCCGCGGCCGGGATCACCTACCGCCAGCTCGACTACTGGGCGCGTACGGGTCTGGTCGAGCCGAGCATCCGTAGTGCCAGCGGATCGGGAACCCAGCGCCTCTACAGCTTCCGCGACGTGCTCGTTCTGAAAATCGTCAAGCGATTGCTCGACACCGGAGTGTCGCTGCAGCAGATCCGCACCGCCGCGCAGCACCTGCGCGAACGCGGCACCGACGACCTCGCGACGATCACGATCATGAGTGATGGAGCCTCGGTCTACGAGTGCACCAGCGCGGACGAGGTGATCGACCTGGTCCAGGGTGGGCAAGGAGTCTTCGGCATCGCTGTCGGCCGAGTCTGGCGCGAGGTCGAGGGGTCGCTGGCCAACCTTCCTCATGAGCGTCCGGAGCAAGACACCCAGGCCGAGCACCCGTCCGACGAGCTCGCGGCCCGTCGGCGCGCCCGCAGCACCGGCTGAGACGTAAACTGGAACAGCCGATGAACCCCGGCGGAAGAGTTCCTCACCTCCAGTGAGGACGCCGAAGGAGCAATTCTCCCCAGAAACTCTCAGGCCCCCGGACCGCTTGGGTGAGGCGCCTCTGGAAAGCGGGCTTTCCGGCCCCACCGACGGTGCAAGCAGACGTTGCGCGATGTTGGGCAACGCATGTGAACCTCTCAGGTGCAGATGACAGAGGGGGAGCCCCGGTTCACCGATCTGGAGGCCCCTCTTGACTGACGCCCCGCTGCTCAAGTTCCCCGACCCAGCCCTCGCGCCGCTGAGTGAGCTCGAAACACATATGCCGTTTGTGCGGCGTCATGTTGGCCCGGGCCATTCGCAGACCGAACAGATGGTCGAGGCCTTGGGTCGGACGAGTTTGGATGCCGTCATCGACGAAGCGGTACCGAAGTCGATCCGCATGACTGACCCGCTCGACCTACCTCCCGCGCTGTCAGAGGTCGAGGTGGTCGACGAGCTGAGGGCCATCGCGGCGAAGAACCGGCCGATGGTGCAGATGATCGGCATGGGTTACTACGACACCTTCACACCAGCGGTGATCCAACGCCGAGTGCTGGAGAACCCAGGGTGGTACACGGCATACACGCCGTACCAGCCCGAGATCAGCCAGGGACGCCTCGAGGCACTGCTTAACTTTCAGACGATGGTGGAAGACCTCACGGGGCTACCCACGGCCAATGCCTCGCTGCTCGATGAGGCAACCGCGGCCGCCGAAGCCATGACCATGGCGATTCGGGCGTCCAAGGGCTCGCACGTGATTGTCGTCGACGTAGACGTCTTCCCGCAGACGGTTGCAGTGCTTCAAACCCGAGCACGACCGCTCGGCATCGAGATCAAGGTCTGCGACCTGGCGCATGAAGGTCTTCCTGCCGGCGAGTTCGCCGGGCTCCTGGTGCAGTACCCAGCAGGCAGCGGAGCCGTCGTTGACCCCGCACCGTGGATCACTGCAGCCCACGACCGAGGAGCCCAGGCCATCGTGGTGGCCGACCTGCTTGCGCTCACGATTCTCAAGCCACCGGGAGAGATGGGCGCGGACGTCGTCGTCGGCACCTCTCAGCGTTTCGGCGTCCCGCTCGGTTTCGGGGGCCCGCACGCCGGCTACATCGCAGTGCGTTCTGGCTTGGAACGTCAGCTTCCGGGTCGGCTCGTCGGAGTATCGGTGGACGCCGATGGCTCGCCGGCGTACCGACTAGCCCTGCAAACCCGCGAACAGCACATTCGGCGCGAGAAGGCGACGAGCAACATCTGTACCGCTCAGGTGCTACTGGCCGTCAT
Organism: Actinomycetes bacterium; assembly: GCA_045807485.1. Classification (GTDB taxonomy): domain Bacteria; phylum Actinomycetota; class Actinomycetes; order JAHEKZ01; family JAHEKZ01; genus JAHEKZ01. The sequence continues at coordinate 2,421 of JBJMHG010000162.1, read as the reverse complement.
GGCCAGCATGTACGCCGTTTACCACGGGCCTGATGGGTTGCGGGGAATCGCACACCGCACGCACCGCTTCGCACGACTCGTTGCTGCCGGGCTTGAGTCGGCCGGGGTGCACGTCGTGCATGAGCACTTCTTCGACACGGTGTTGGCTCGGGTCCCCGGTAAGGCTGACAAGATCACGCGTGCTGCGCGCGGTCGCGGGATCAATCTGCGAATGATCGACGAAGACACGATCGGAATCAGCACCGATGAAGTGACATTGCGCTCGAACGTCGAAGACGTGTGGTCATCGTTCGGAGTGACCGGAGTCGATATCGACGTACTCGATGCTCGCTTGATCGGCGAAGGCGACGTTGGCGTACCGCCAGCGCTGATCCGGTCGTCCGACTACCTGACACACCCTGTCTTCGCCATGTACCGAAGTGAGACTGAGATGCTGCGCTATCTGCGCCGCCTGCAAGACAAGGACGTGGCGCTCGACAGGTCAATGATCCCGCTGGGTTCCTGCACCATGAAGCTCAATGCCACCACCGAGATGGAAGCTGTGACCTGGCCGGAATTCTCGAATATCCACCCGTTCGCTCCTTTGGAGCAGGCGCAGGGATATCTCGAGCTGATCGACCAGCTCGAGGAGTGGTTGGTCGCTATCACTGGCTACGACGCAGTTTCGCTGCAGCCCAACGCGGGCAGTCAGGGAGAGTTGGCCGGCCTTCTGGCAATCCGTGCGTACCACGATTCTCGAGGCCAGCAAGAGCGCACGGTGTGCCTGGTGCCAGCTTCAGCGCACGGCACAAACGCCGCCAGCGCCGTGATGGCCGGCATGAAGGTCGTCGTGGTGTCGAGCGGGGTCGACGGCAGCCTCGACATGGATGACCTGGCGGCAAAGGTCGCCGAGCACCAGGAGCACCTTGCGGCGCTGATGATCACGTACCCGTCCACCCACGGTGTGTTCGAGGCGTCCGTGCGCGATGTTTGCGCGGTTATCCACGACGCCGGGGGACAGGTGTATGTCGACGGTGCGAATCTGAACGCATTGGTCGGTCTTGCTCAGCCTGGCAAGTTTGGTGCCGATGTGTCGCACCTCAACTTGCACAAGACCTTTTGCATCCCGCACGGTGGCGGTGGTCCCGGTGTCGGCCCGGTCGGAGTGCGGTCGCACCTGGCGCCGTTCCTTCCGAACCATCCGCAAGTGTCCGAAGCCGGTCCCACCAGTGGCGTCGGGCCAGTGGCGGCAGCTCCTTGGGGTTCGGCCGGCATCCTGCCGATCTCATGGGCATACGTCCGGCTGATGGGCCCAGATGGTCTCACTCAGGCCACCAAGTCTGCGGTGCTGTCAGCCAACTACATAGCCGCGCGTCTGGCGTCCCACTACCCAGTGCTCTACACCGGAGAAACCGGTTTGGTGGCGCACGAATGCATCTTGGATCTGCGAGAGATCACCAAGCAGACGGGCGTGACGGTCGACGACGTCGCGAAGCGCCTCATCGACTACGGGTTCCACGCACCCACGATGTCGTTCCCCGTGGCTGGCACCTTGATGGTCGAGCCGACCGAGAGCGAAGGACTCCGCGAGATCGAGCGATTCATCGACGCCATGATTGCGATCAAAGGTGAGATTGACCGCGTTGCTGCTGGCGAGTGGCCGGTGGAAGAGAGCCCTCTGCGGGGTGCTCCCCACACCGCCGCCTCAGTGACCGGAGAGTGGTCAGCGCGCTACTCGCGGGAGCTCGCCGTTTACCCGACGCCAAACGTGCGGCTCGACAAGTACTGGCCGCCGGTGCGCCGGATCGACGGCGCTTACGGTGACCGTCACTTGGTCTGCTCATGCCCTCCAGTGGAAGCGTTCGCCTGACCGGCCGCAAGCAGACCAGCTCGCCAACCGGGGGCTCGTCCGTTGCGGGGCGGTTTGACCTCGCCCGCTGGCAGCCCAGTCTGTTCGAGCAGGAAGGCGACGACCGAGTTCGAGTTCCACATGTCGCCGGCATCAAGCTCATCTCGACCCCAAGTCAACGGAGGAACGCTTTGAACCGTCCGCAGCAGACGGTCGGCGTCATCACATGATGAGGACAGGACGAGAGGGTCACCCACTGCGTACGCAAGGTCAGGTATCTGCCCATCAGGCCAGCATCGAACCTCGTAACGAAAGAGCTTGCTGCGCCCGAGAAGCCGAACGCCAACGGGTCCGGTCAGCACGACCCCGCGATCGCGCACGCGGGTGCCCCAAGCCGGAGTCATTTCGAGGGTGTATCGCTGGCTGCTGGCGGTGACTTCAAGCGCGGCGTGGTAGAGATCGCACCGCTGTCGGCGAGAGCGCAGCGCTGAGAGTGATTCGTAGACGCGCCCAGACCAACGCACTGTCGGTACCGACGAGCCGGCCCCGAGCGGAATCCAGTGCAACACCACTGTTCGCGGGCTTATGGCTTC
>JBJMHG010000161.1:0-5393 GCA_045807485.1 Actinomycetes bacterium | reverse complement strand
CACGGGTAAGCGTGGAGGCACTGGTATCCGGTCGAGGTCGGACGCCGCGATGACGTCGTCGAACTCCTGACGGGCTTCGTCCAGGAATGCTTCGATGTCGCTGTATCGCTGTGAGAAGTGCGTCAGCACGAGCCGTCTGGCGCGGGCGGTGGACGCAAGTCGACCGGCCTCGCGTGCCGTGAGATGGCCGTACTTTGTTGCGAGGTGTTGGTCAGCCGACAGGAAGGTGGACTCGCACACCAGCAGGTCGACATCTTGCGCCAACTCGATGGCGCCGTCGCACCACGACGTGTCCATGACGAACGCGAACGACTGTCCGGGCCTCGGCTCGCTGACATCGTCAAGTCGGACCAGCCGTCCTTCGATATCGAGTTGTCCCGCTGCTTTCAAACGACCGACATCAGGTCCGGACACCCCGAATGCGGCGAGACGTTCGGGGACCATCCGTCGGTCGTCGGCCTCCTGCAGTCGCCAGCCCAGTGCGTCGATGCGATGACGCAGCGGCGCGCAGCGGAGCCTGTAACGATCCCCGGCGTACACGACACCGGGGATGCGGACCGCATGCCCTTCGACGGGAACGTGCTCTTGTCCTGCGGATGCGTGACGCAGCCGATCGAAGTACTGCTGTCCGCTCGCTGGATAGTGCACCGGAATTGGAAGCTGGCCCTGGTCGAGCGCGACGCGCATGATCATCCCGGGCAGGCCCAGACAATGATCACCATGAAAGTGCGTGATGCAGATCCGCGTGACTGACGCGGCAGACACACCGGCGAGGGTCATCTGTCGTTGGGTGCCCTCCCCCGGATCGAACAGCACGGCGTCGCCGTCCCATCGGAGGAGGTAACCGTTGTGATTGCGATACCGCGTCGGCGCCTGGCTCGCTGTTCCCAACACCACGAGTTCTCGCTCCGACATGTCAATTGTCTATCTCGACAGTGACACCAGCCGTCTCTTGCCTTGATGTCACCGTCGACTGGAAGTCCACTGCGCGCTGTCTGCGCTGTCCCACGATCTGGGCGCCAGGCGGTGTTCGTTTCCTGGGACGATCAACGAACTTGGCACCCAGATCCTTCGATACAAGAGAAGTAAGCGAAAGCCAGATTTGCCCCTGACGACCAAGTTTGTGGATATAGAGCCTGGTCAACTGGACAGATGTAGTGCATGACCCTCCAACAGCACACGGACGAACACGACAGCGAGACCGTCTTCGATGAGGCGGTGCAGCAGAGATCAGTGGTGGTGATCGGAGCAGGACCTGCGGGGTTGACCGCTGCATTACTGCTCACACAGCGGAACGCGCGGGTGCTCGTCGTCGAATCGGACGCGGTGGTCGGTGGGATAAGCAGGACAGTCGAGCGAGACGGGTGGCGCTTCGACATCGGCGGGCACCGATTCTTCACGAAGGTGCACGAGGTCGAGGCGCTGTGGCGCGAGCTGTTGGGTGGTGAGGATTTCATGTTGCGAGATCGCCGCAGTCGGATCTTCTACGACGGTCGCTTCTACGACTACCCCCTCAAGCCGATGAACGCCGTGCGCAACCTCGGCCCGGTCGAGGCCACGAAGTGCGTCGCCTCCTATCTGCGGGCTCGAGTCAAGCGATCAACGGACACCACCACGTTCGAGGGGTGGGTTGCTTCACGCTTCGGCTGGCGGCTCTATCGAACATTCTTCAAGACGTACACCGAGAAAGTGTGGGGCGTACCGGCCAATCAGATCGCCGCGGACTGGGCGGCGCAGCGGATCAAGAACCTCTCCCTCGGAGCTGCGGTGATCGAGGCTCTGGGATTGCGACGGAGCGGAAACGTGGTCTCGCTCATCGAGCAGTTCCACTACCCACGGTTGGGTCCGGGGATGATGTGGGAGGTGTGTCGAGAGCGTGTGGAGGCTGCAGGCGGTGAGGTGCGGCTCAACACTCCGGTGCGACGGATCGAGCGCGATTCAGGCGGGGCATTCGCGGTGCACGTCGACAGCGAGGGCCAGGGGATCCAATGTGATGCCGTCATCTCGTCGATGCCGCTCGGCGCTCTCGTGCGCGCCATGGATCCGCCCGCGCCCGCCGCAGTGATTGAGGCCGCTGAGGGTCTGCGCTATCGCGACTTCTTGACCGTGGCGCTCGTCGTGGAATCGGTTCATGCGTTCGAGGACAACTGGATCTACATTCACAGCCCGGACGTTCGGGTTGGCCGCATCCAGAACTTTGGAGCGTGGTCGCCGCACATGGTGCAAGACGGTCGGGCCTGCCTCGGCCTCGAGTACTTCGTCAACGAGAACGATGACATGTGGGAGAAGACCGACGAGGAGTTGGTGGAGCTCGCTCGCGGCGAGCTCGTGCACCTCGGACTGGTGCCGCTCGAGGCGACGCACCAGGGCTACGTGGTGCGAATGCCGAAGGCGTACCCCGTCTACGACGCCGACTATGCGCGACACGTCGACGTCATCGGTACCTGGTTGGCAAGCGCCGTGCCGAACGTGCAAACGGTTGGCCGCAACGGCATGCACCGCTACAACAACCAAGATCACTCGATGCTCACGGCCATGCTCGCCGTCGAGAACCTGATGGACGGAACCAGCCACGACCTCTGGCAGGTGAACGTCGACGGCGATTACCACGAGGAGCGCACGGATGCTCGCCCAACCGCGCACGTCAACTCGGGTCGGGCGGCTCCACTGGTCCGTGTTTAGGCGGTGAAGCGCCACAGCGCGCCATGATCGCCGTCGGCGAAGTTCTCCGGGATGACCAGGTGTGCCGTCGGCCGAAGCGAGGACAACGCGGAGAACAACTTTGTGCAGGCGGTCTGGGTCGGCGGATACTTGTCGCTCCACACGAGCCAGATGGTGGCTCCTTCTGCTCGCGCCACGATCGTCCGGGCAAAGGCGGCCGAATCAGCCGCGGCGTATCGCTGGCCGTAGTCCACCCAGTCGACGCGTCCTGCATTCCCCGAGGGGAACGGCACCTGGCCCGCGGCCAGCTGACCTCCCTCCAGCAACCGACTCAGCGCAGGGCCCAATTGGTCGGGGCAGTACACGATCAGATCGCGAGGTTGCGCATCGAGTTCCAGCTCGCTGGCAAAGCGGGCGGCCGGCGTCCGTTCGTGTCCGGCTTCACGCACAGACATCACAAGCCCGACTGTGCACGCGGCGACCAAGATCGCCGTTCGTACTCTCGCCGACGTTGATGCCACGCCGATGGCGACCAGCAGCATGAAGAGTGGGAACAGCACGGAGAGGTAACGCACGACGAGCGCACTGCGGCTCAACGTGGCACCGACCAACGCGACGATGGCAGCGATGGCCAGCACGGCCAGGATCATTCGAGTAGCGCCTGTGTCTACCTGGGCGCCACCTTTGATGGAGCGACGCACCATGAGAACCGCAGCCGCCGCGACGAGGCCACCGAAGAGCCACCCCGGCGTAATTCCAGCACGGGCAGAGTCGGGCAACAGCCGCCAGATCGAGGCTTGGCTCCACGGCGTACCGGTGTGGCGCCGTTGGAACAAGAACGTGGGAAGCCACGGCAGCCAGGCGACGAAACCGGCGCCGATCGAGCCGGCGACGACGAGGCATTGGCGTCGGTCTTTCTGGCTGAGCTGCCACCGCGGAACCAGGCCGAGGGCCAGCAGGACCACCACCGAAGCACCGAGGACGTACAGAGCCCAGTAGTGCGTGTAGAGCAACGCCGCCGAGCACCCCGCGATGCCGAGATGTGCCAGCAATTGCCCGTCGCGACGCAAGCACTGGTGCACCGCCAACACGAGCACGGCCACCTCGAGGGTCAGCAGCGCGTACATCCTGGTCTCCGTGGCGTACCTGATCGCGAACGGGGTCGTCATCATGAGCAGGGCAGCGCACCAAGCCGCAGAACGACCGGCGAGGCGGTGGGCGACTACAGCGAGCACGCAGACCGCCCCGATCGAGCACAACGCCGACAGCGAACGCACCGCGCCGTCGCCCACCCCGAAGAACGACATCCACTGGTGGAGCAGCACGTAGTACAGCGGCGGCGCACCATCTTGCCGGAGTGCTCGCGGGATTTGGCCCAACGGCAACCGGGCGATCGCCACGCTCTGTGCTTCGTCGAGCCACAGCGCTGACCGCGGCCACCAACGAAGCACGAACCCAAACGCGAGAGCGCCGATGACTGCGAGCCTCACAAAACGCGGAGGCCGCGGCTCAGCGGCTGGATCCACCTCGTACCGAGGTCGATGCACGCGCTGGACGTCTTGCATCCGCGCCTCTTACCCACTGCGCGGGTCACCTACTCGAACGGGTTGCGAAATTGGCAGACAGTTGCGGAGAGCTACGTGTTGGTCAGCGAAGAAATGAGGTGAGTTGCATAGTTGCTGTGCCCACCTTCCACCGTTTACCGGCGCCATCGCGTCCCTGATAAAAGACCGCAACGCTGTCGCCGGTCAGGATTGCACCCGGATGGCCGTTCTCGCCTTGCGCCCAGCTGTCCGTCCGCGGATCGAACGGGATGCCGAGCACCTCATAGGGTCCCATCGGACCAGGCGCCCTCGCCGCGAAGACTCGTTGGCGATGACCGTTTTTAGGACCAGCGAGGAAGCAGACACCGAACAACAGCACCTGGCCATTGGGCAGCTCGACCAGTTGGGGCCCCTCCAGGCCCCACTCGTATCCAGCGCAGCCAAACCTGTTCTGAAACACGATGTCGGACTGTCGCACGATCGGGCCGAGTCGAATCCACGGTCCGCTCCAGGATCCTTCCGAGCGGGCGAGGTGGAGTTCTGTCTCTCCCACCCGCGTGCCGGCAGCGTAGGCAACGTAGCGAATCCCTCCGATCGTGCATGGCTGCGCGTCGTAGATCACCGCATCGCCGAGCGACGGGTCGGCGGTGAGGGCCGTGTCTGCCCAGACGAACGAATCGCCGTCGGTGGAGACGAGGTGCTCAAGCGTGCCGTGCGGCCTCTTGAACTCGGTCTGAATGAACATGTGGAAGACGCCGTCCTCGACTACGACGCCGGGCGCTGCGACCCCTCCGCCGAAAACTCCGTGGAGACTGCATGGCGTGTTCATTGTGAACGGGCCAGTGGCTGAGTCCGACCGGGCATGGAAAATGACCGCCGCGCTGTCTCCGACTGTCCAGCCGGTGCCGTAGAGGTGCCAGGTCTGGCCATCCGATACGACACAGGGGTCCTTCAACTGCCGGTAGCCGTCGGTGTTCGAGATGGGTTGGGTGCGAGCCCCCGACACGAACTGCAGTCCGGTCGCGGGCGAAGGTCTGCAGGCGGCCGTCGCCTGGGCTTCCCGCGATCCTCGCTGCAGCACGGCGATTCCGACAGCACCGACGAGAAGGGCTCGGCGTGAAACGGACGCAGGGCTACGCCCGTCGCCGTCCACGTGCTGTTTGTTCAACACACGGACCTTTCGATAAA
>JBJMHG010000160.1:0-12651 GCA_045807485.1 Actinomycetes bacterium | reverse complement strand
GAGTCGTCGTGACGTCGGTATCCCGGGCGACAAGTCCAAGACTGGAAACCCGCACGGCTTCGGCGTCCCGCAGGGCGGCCTGCGCTGCGCTGAGCAGTGCATCGGGGTCGGCCTGTTCTGCAGCGGCATCCGTCGATTGAACCGAGGAGTTCCGTGGACCGGGCGCGGCGTCCGGTCCACCTGTGTCGGTGCAGGCACCTAGCGCGAGGAGTCCGGCACAAGTGAGTACCGCGGCAATCCGGCTCAGCCTTGGGAAGGTAACGATCGGGTCAAGGCGAAGTTCTGGGTGAACTCTCGGGAAACTCCACGAATAGACCCCTGAACTGCACGTTTTTGGCGGAAACGGACTCGATTCCATAGGTGAAGTGATGGTAGGACAGTGTCTTGCGCTCGTCATATGGGCGCGTTTGCCAGTCCGCAATGCCTGCAGGATCTCGGGAGGGTGTTCTTCGCATGGGCCGCATTTCTCAATGGGCAGTACGTCGACCTTGGTACGCACTGCTGTCATGGGTGCTCCTCATGATCGTCATCATCGTCTCGAGCATTGTCTGGGGCGGCGACTACAACGACGACTTCGAGCTACCAGACACCGAGTCCACCACCGCACAGGATCTTCTTGGTGAGCTCTCCGGCACAGCCGGCACCGGAGCTGGCCTCGAGGGTCAGGTCGTGTGGAGCCCGGACTCGGGCACGGTCACCGACACGGCACCGCAGCAGACGATGACCGACGTGCTGACCGAGGTCTCCAAGAAGCCAGACGTGATGTGCGTGTTCACACCGTTCGGCGACCCCATCGGCAGCGACTGCCCCCCTCCAACCGACCAAGCCAATAGCGGTGGAGCCAGCGGACAGCAGGGCGGTGGCCAAGGCGCCGGCACAGAGCAACCGGCCGAACCTCCCTCGGAGGCCGCCGCCGGGGCCATGGCTCACTTCGGCCAGGCCGGCATCAGCCCGGACCAGAGCGTCGCCTATGCGACCGTCACCTTCGAGGGCGCGAGCTTCGACGACCTCGACAGCGCCGTCATTTTGGACGCCCTCGGCCCCATCGAGGATCAGGACGGCCAGGACGGTATGCAAGTCGGTGCCAACGGAGTCTTCTCGTTCGTTTCTGGCGAGGAGCCGTCGTCGGAGAGCATCGGTGTTGCCGTTGCACTCGTCATCCTGCTCTTCGCGTTCGCGGCCGTAGCGGGAGCGTTCCTTCCAGTCTTGTCGGCGATCGTTTCCGTGGCCATCAGCACGGGCTTCGTTTTGCCGCTAGTGGCTGCCAACATGAACGTGGCGTTCTTCGCGCCGGTGCTCGCATCCATGATTGGTCTCGGCGTCGGAATCGACTACTCGTTGTTCGTGATCAACCGATACCGCGAAGCGATCATCCACGGGCGAGAACCCCGAGCCGCAGCGCTGGAGTCTGTCCGCACGTCCGGGCGGGCAGTGCAGTTCGCGGCGATCACGGTGATCATCGCCCTACTTGGCTTGTTCGTGATGCAGATCACGTTCTTCAACGGCATCGCAGTAACCGCGGCGCTGACGGTGTTCATGGTCATGGTGGGCGCACTGTTGTTGCTGCCGGCTGTTCTGGCGATCCTGGGTACGTGGGCGTTCAGCGGGCGCATGGCTTGGGTGCGTGACGGTGAAGCGGTTGCTCGCAAACGTCTCAGCGGATTGCCGCACGCGATCGCTCTGGTCTTCCGTTGGATTTTCTGGGTTCTGTTCCTGCCGGTCACACTCGTCGGACTGTTCTACCGCTATGTGGTTCGACGCGGCAGGACGCCAGAGGCTCACCACCCGAGCGCGTTTGCACGCTACGGAAACTGGCTACAGGGACGGCCTTGGCTCACCGGCAGCGTCGCCCTCATCGTGATGCTGGTCATCGCGATTCCGATGCTGTCGCTGCGACTTGGATTCTCTGACGACAGCGGAACGCAGCCAGGCAGTGCGCCACGCATCGCCTACGACCTGACCGCCGAAGGATTCGGCGCCGGTGTCAACGGCCCGTTCTACATCGCCGTGCAGCTTCCGCAGGCCGGCGATCAAGACACCGTCGATCAGTTGGTAGCCGCGATCAGCGCCGAGCCTGGAGTTGCGCTGGCTGCAGCACCACCGGTCGACCCGAGCGCGGACGTCGTACCGATTCAGGTCTACCCGACCACGGCTCCGCAGGACGAGGCCACGACCGAGTTGCTGAACCAGATCAGGGACGACGTCATCCCGCCAGTGGAAACCGCCACGGGCGCGCAGGTCTATGTCGGCGGTTTCCAGGCAGTCACAGTCGACTTCACCCAGGTTCTGAAAGACGCCCTGCCGTGGTTCTTGCTGATCGTCGTTGGCTTGGGCTTCCTGGCGCTGTTGATTCTGTTCCGTTCCGTGGTGGTGGCTGCCGCGGGTGCGGCGTCCAGCCTGCTGTCGCTGTCGGCGGCATTGGGTATCACCGTGGCGGTATTCCAATGGGGCTGGTTGGGTGACCAGGTCAACTTGCAGGCGACTGGTCCAATCTTCCCGTTCCTGCCGATCATGGTGTTCGCCATTCTCTTCGGACTCTCCTGTGACTACCAGGTATTCCTGGTGAGCCGCATGCACGAGGAGTGGATGTACACGCACGACAACCGGAAGGCCGTTCGCCGTGGGCTGGCCGGGTCCGGACGCGTGGTCGCGATGGCTGCGGCCATCATGGCGAGCGTGTTCGGTGCATTCGTATTGTCGAACGACCCCATCACGAAGTTGTTCGGTGTGGCCTTGTCCACTGCGGTCTTGCTGGACGCCTTCATCGTGCGCCTGATCTTGATCCCGTCGCTGATGACGATCCTCGGCAAGTCGAACTGGTGGTTGCCAGGTTGGCTCGACAAGGTGCTTCCTCACGTCAGCATCGAGTCGGAGGAAGACATCGAGGCTGGGGCGTCCGAGATCGAGGATATCGAGGATCCGGACGAGAAAGAGTCGCAGCCGGTCGGCGTCTAGCGTCGCAGAGGGGCAGGGCTAGCCGGGCGTCGTTTCGCCACCGAGGGGGGCGAGCACTTCTCCGCTGTAGTAGTTCGAGAGGCGCCCGGCGGCGAAGAAGACGTACGACGGTGCCACTTCGTCGGGTTCGGCAGCGCGGCCCATCGGCGTCTGCTCGCCGAAGGACGCCACGTCTTCGGCAGGAAAGGTTGATGGAATGAGGGGGGTCCACACCGGACCTGGCGCCACACAGTTCACTCGAATGTCTCGATCGACCAGCGACTGGGCCAGCGAGTAGGTGAGCGCGAGAATGGCTCCCTTGGTGGCGCTGTAGTCGATAAGCCGAGCGTTGCCACGCAAGCCATTGACGGACGCGGTATTGATGATCGATGACCCTGGGCCAAGGTGGGGCAGGGTCTCGCGCGTCATGAAGAAGTAACTGTGGACGTTGACCGCGAAGGTTCTCATCCACTGCTCCGAGGAGATGTCTTCGAAGTTCTTCTGGGGTTGCTGGGTCGCGATGTTGTTCACCAGAATATCGATGCCGCCGAGCTGGTCCTTTGTCATCGACACGACTTTTCGGCAATGACTCTCGTCGGCGAGGTCGCCTGCGAACGCGACGCATTTTCTGCCCTGTTGTTCGACCAGCTCGACAGTCCGATCCGCGTCATCGCGTTCGGAGAGGTAACAGAACGCGACGTCAGAGCCCTCTTTGGCGAAGGCCACCGAAACCGCTCGCCCGATACCTGAGTCGCCGCCGGTAATGAGAGCCCGCGCGCCTTTCAAAAGCTCGGAGCCTCGATAGTGCGCCATGGTGTCGCGAGGAGCCGGGCTCATCTCGTCGGTGTGGCCCGGGGGTTGCTGCTGTTGTGGCGGCCGAGTACTCATTGCTGCTGGGGACTCCCATCCGCAGGGACTACTGCCACCGTGTCCTCAGACTCGATCTGGACGTCACCCTCGTCATCGACGGAGTGAACTGCCATCGCCCTCGCGATTTCTTCCGGGGTAACCATGCGCTTCTCCTGATGCCGAATGGGTGAGTCGAAGCGTCACTACCCGAGGAACAGTCTCGCTACACGTCAAGTTGCCAGTGAAGCGCTCGCTGGGCGAGAGTCAGGCGGCGCGAGAAGCTAGTGCCTGTCGGATCGCTGGTGGCATCCGACAGTAGGGACCGTCGTTGTTCTTGATCTCGGTGATCAGCATGGGGCTGAGCGGCCCGCCATTCAGCAGTTCCAGGACTTCCTGGGGAAGCTCGGCGTCATCCTCGTGCGCCCGCAAGAGGTCAATTTGTTCTGGCGAGAGTCCATCTAGCCACTCGTCGACGATCGGGAGGCTGATGATTTGCTGCGCCGTGCGGTCAAGCTGCGTCATGCCATCCCTCCAATGATCGAAGTGCAATCACGAGGGATTATCTAGTTGATTCAGCGCCGAGAATCAAGACCTTCGAGAGACTCAAATCAAAAACCTGGAACGATCTTGTCCCGCCTCAGTGGCTCAGCCAGGGTCGACCAGCGAGAGAGGTGCCTCGATGAGCTGGCGGCGACAAAGTTCGCCGAGAACGACCAGTCCTGCACGTCCGTACCGGTTCCTCACCTGCTGTACGCAGTCCTGAATCTGCGGGTCTTCGAACAGCGATGTGGGTAGTGCGGAACTGGTCATGGCTTCCTCCGAGTTTGCCAATGCCCGTTGGAGGGCACGACGAGTTTGTGAGATCGAGCGCGATACACATGCGGCAACAGTTCGGCCGCGAGGTCGGGACGCCTGTCCGCTGGCGAGTCAAACGGCTCAACGCGCATCAAGCTCACGACGCTCCGTGCAGCGGCCCGTAATCCCATGTGCGTACGGATACCCGAGTGAGGTGGAGGCTAACCATGAGCGCCGACCCGACAACAGACCAGGATCAAGATCCCGCGGACCGTCCTGAGCCAGCGATGGAGCGAGCGATGGACCGCGCCGGCGTCCCGCGCAGCCGCAGGGCCCAGAACGCGGGCGGGGACATGAGTGAAACGCAGCGGTCGCGAACTGACGATCCGGACCTCAAGCCAGCCGACTCACGCAGCGCCCACGACCCGGATCGCGATCAGTAGGCGGCTAAGCGCTATCCCCACCGTCTGCGACGCCGCGGCAGGAAACCACGAGAGCCGCCATGTCGTCGCGCTGCCCTCCGAAGGCCGTTGCCTCGCTACAGAGATACTCGACGAGGTCTTGGGCGGCATTCACCACCGACGGGTGTGCTTTCTCGATCGCCGATACCACGCCGTTCTCGCCAAACAAGGCTCCGCCGTCACTGATCGTTTCGCTCAATCCGTCCGAGTAGAGCACGAAGGCGTCCCCCAGACCGAGGGAAACGCTTTGGCTGTGCCAAGTGCCATCGGGGAGGGCACCGATCAGTGTGCCTTTGGAAGGAAGGGCCACGATCTCGCCGTTTTGGCGGCGAAGGAGCGGATTGGGATGTCCGCCCACCGAGAAATGAACTGACAAGCTGCCAGTTGCTTCACGATGAAAGACCGCTACGACCGCGGTGACGTAACGACCATCCCAGTCCTGTGTGCGCAACGTGTCGTTGAGCTCACGCAGCGCCTCTGCAGGATCAGTCGTCCGCGTGATCACCGAACGGAATGACCATCGGCTGGCGGACGCCAGCGTGGCCGCGGCGACACCTTTGCCCGAGACATCTCCAAGGATCACACCCCAGGTGTCGTTTCCCATGTCGACGATGTCGTAGAAGTCGCCACCGAGAAGATCGTCAGGGCCGCCGAAAGGCAAGAAGCAGACACCGAGATCTGCAAATCCGAGGTCGGGCAGCTCGGGAGGCAGCAGACTTTTCTGCAGCGTGTTGTAGGTGTGCCTGGTGTGCTCGAAAAGCTGGGCGTTTTCGACGGCTATTGCGGCTCTACGCGCGACTTCGAGAGCAAGCGTCAGGTCGTCGTCGGTGTACAGCCGTCCGGTTTCGGCCGACACCAAGCCGATTGCCCCGAGCACTGCTCCCTTCGCGGACTTCAGTGGCACCGTCATCGACGAACGCAGTTCTAGTGCCATGAACCGCTCGAGTTCTTCGTCCGTGATGCCTGGAAGCAAATTCAGCATCTGACGGAGCCACTCTTCGTCGATCTCGTGCAAGACGTAGGGCTGTCCTGTCTTGAGCACCAACGGCAAACCAACGTCTGACTCCATGTCGACGCCGAAGCGTTCTCGAAGTTGCCGCGCCCATTGCACTTGATCCGGATCACGATGAGCAACAGCGACCAGTTCGACGTCGCGATCGTTCCAGAGATCAACGGTGCACCAGTCGGCGAGAGACTCGATCAGTAGGTCGCATAGCTGCTGAAGCGTTGTGCCGAGGTCGAGAGAGCTGCCGAGCACATCTCCGGCGCGAGCCAGAAACTGCAGACGTTGCTCGGCAAGGTGCTGCGCCGTGATGTCTTCGCCGATACCGACCATTCCCCGCGGCTCGCCGGCATCGTCGAGAACCACTCGGCCTCGGCCGCTGATCCATCGGATCGACCCGTCCGGTAGCAAAACGCGATGTTCGACGTAGTGATCGACTTTCTTGGCAAGGGAGTTCTGAACCGCTTCCATCGTGGGCGCCCGGTCGGCGGGGTGCACGAGTTCGAGGTAGGCCTCGAAGGTGCCCTCGAAGGTTCCCGGCTCGATGCCGAAGACGCGCTCCAACGGCTCGTCCCATTCCAGCTCACCGGTGGCGATGGTCCATTTCCAGGTGCCCGCGTTTGCCGCCTCGAGGGCAAGGGCCGCGCGCGCGTTATCCACGCACGCCACACCCTTCCGAGACACCCAATGACATGTGCAGAAGGCTAGGCCAATGAACCGCATTGTCGTAGCCGGACGACGCGGACGCTGCGAGGCGGTTTCACCTCAACTCGCCGTCGAAGATGAGTCAACTGCAATCGATGGGTTGCATTTCGTTCTGGCATGTGCAACTCTGAGATTGCACTTACCGACCGACGAGGAGACGGCATGGATCAGTTGGAGATCACCCGAAGCATCGACATCAAGGCACCGGCGTCCAAGGTCTGGGCGGCGTTGACCGAGGCAGACCTGATCGCACAGTGGTTCGGCGACACGGCCGAGTTCGATGCGACGCCGGGTGGAGTGGGCATGTTCGCGTGGAAGGAACACGGGCACGGCCCGTTCCGCGTCCTCGTTGAACGCGCCGACAGGCCGAAGACGCTGATCTACCGATGGGCGCGTGAGGCGGACGCCGACCCGGTACCTGGCAACTCCACAGTCGTCCGCTTCGATCTCGACGAGATCGATGGGGGCACCAGGCTCACGCTGCACGAGACCGGCTTCGAGGAGCTCAGCGACCCACAGGGCAACCGCGACGGCAACGCCGAGGGTTGGAAGACCGAACTGGGCAAGCTGGTGGAGTTCGTGGAATCACGATGAGTACGAGGACGCAAAGTGTTCCAGCGGTTCTCGCGGTTCTTGCCGACGAGACCCGCTGGAACATCCTCACCGCGATCGGGTCGGAGGACCTTTCAGCCAGTGCATTGGCACACCGCTTGCCGATCAGCAGACAAGCGATCGCCAAGCACTTGGCTGTGCTGTCGGACGCCGGGCTGGTCGAGTCATTCACGGCGGGACGCGAGATCCGCTATCGGGCGCTGGGAGCGAAGTTGAGCATGTTGGCCAATGAGCTGGAATCGATTGGCCGCGAGTGGGACCGCCGCCTCGCCGCGATCAAGCGCATTGCCGAGCTCTCTGACTGAACGGACGTCCGCCAACTCAGTGCGCGCCGCGGTTACCTGCGAGCCGGTCCGGGTAGAGATCCGGCATCGGCCCGAAAGGAGCGGCGGTGCTGGCACTCAAAGTGGACGCAGCAGTGCATCGAGCCCGGACGCAGGTGCGTGATCGGTTCGATGACGAGTTGAGTGTGCGTCTCTTGCGTGATCGCTACCTTGCGTTAGACCGGCTGCGGCACGACAAGAACAGCAGCTCTTGGGTTACTGCGCACCTATTTGGCCGTCCTGCTCTGGTAGTCAAGGGCGCCGAAGGCGTGCGCACGTTCTATGACGAAGAGCTGATCACTCGGAAGCGCGCGGTACCTGCAGCGGTGCGGCTCGTCCTGTTCGGTCCTGGAACGGTGCACCGCCTGGAGGGGGACGAGCACCGGCAACGCAAATCCCTCATGGTTGAGCTCTCGACCGGCACCGATATCAACGCGCTTTCCGAGCTTGTCAGCCTTGGCCTGGCCGAAGCCATCGATCGGTGGACCATGAGGGGATCGGTCGACCTCTTCCAGGAGCTGGTGGCGGTCTACGGCCGCGCCGTCGTCGACTGGGTCGGTGCTCCCACAATCGGAGATGAGGCCGAGGCGGTTGCGCGTGAGTGCGCAGCAATCTTGGAGGGATTCGGAATCGGCGGCGGGCCCTACCCACGCGCCGTTCTTGGACGCGTCTACGTTCAACGGTGGGCGCTGCATGTCATAAGGGCCACCCGGAAGGGCCGATGGGCGCCTCCGAAAGGCTCAGTGGTCGACGTTCTGGCCTCACAACCTGTGGCACGGCTCTCGGACATGTCAGCCGCAACCGAACTGGTCAACATCGTGCGCCCGACGATTGCCATTGCCTACTTCGCCGTCTTTGGAGCACATGCGCTGGGTTCATTCGCTGACCCGCAAATGCGGGAGACGATGGCGACCGGAGATGAGCGCATGCTGCGTGCGTTCGAGCACGAGGTACGCCGCTGGTATCCGTTCGCGCCGCTCCTTGCCGGGCGACTCCGGCGTACGTACAGCTTCGACGATGTGACCTTGCGACCCGGAAGCTGGATGGTGCTGGACGTCCGCGGCACCAATCGCGACGAGGACACGTGGAAAGGTGCCGACGAGTTCTGGCCTCAGCGCTTCCTCGACCGCGCGCCTACTGCCTACGACTTCGTGCCGCAAGGCGGCGGGGAGTTGCTGACCGGCCACCGTTGCCCGGGTGAACCGATCACGATGGGCGTCATGCAGACGACCTTGCAACAGCTGGCCACGCTCGACTACGAGATCGCCCCCGAGTCACGCGATATTCCGCTGACCCGCATACCGTCTCGTCCCGTGCATGGCCTTCGGTTGAACGGCGTGAGGCGTGTGACTACGACGCGATCGGATGCCAGGTGAAGGCGGACGAACCGACGAGCGCGAACTGAAACGCGTCATCGGTCGCGCCGTGGATGTTCGGGTTGTGGTTCTCGATCTGCCGCATCGACAGTGAGTCACCCTCGAGGTTGACGCTGTAGAAGACGCCGCCCGGATAGCCGGCAGAGTCAAGGCGCAGGCGTCCGCGAGTCAAGGTGTACTTGCCGTGGTCCAGGTGCTCATCTGATCCGTTGGTGAGCAGAAAGCGACCGTCGGCCAGTTGCAGCTGCGTGCTGATCTCACCGAGCTCTGACAGCTCGTCCAGGACGTATTCGACGGCCGCCTGGTGCCCATGCTCGGCGAGCTGACGTGCCAGAGCGGATCTACTCCATGTCGAGTTCATGACCCAGGTACCGCAGAGACCCATGAGCTGCTCTTGGGCACGAAGGCAGGCTCGATGCAGTCGCACCCGCATGGCCGCCTCTGTGCAGTTGTACCGCTCCGCCAACTCTCGGATAGGCAGATCTGAGACGTAACGCAGCAGCAGAGACTCACGATCGGGCATGCTGAGTGGCTTGAGAGCGTCGCAGATCAGTACTGAAACTGGTTCGTCGGCGTCCGACGAGTGATCGAGTGCTGCACCTAGCAGCTCATTTCGCGGACGCGACACGCTCCGCTGCCGGTGGCGCAGGGCCGCCCGAACCGCGATCTTCTTGAGCCATCCTTCGGGGGAGTCGTACTGCGAGACGACGTCCCAACGCTGGTACAGCGTCGCGAAGGCGTCCTGTGCGACGTCCTCGGCATCGTGGCCAACGATCGGTCGGAGCGCGCCGATCAGCCACCTCGACCGTGCGAGGTAGAAGGCGTCGAAGTCCTGTGACTCGAGAACAGGCATGCCGAAAGTCTTGATGCGAAAAAGATGACGGTCAACCGTGCCGCTGTAACAACACGCCCGCTCAGGTCTGTTCATACGTGAGAAGGGGTCGGTTCCAACTGAGAGTGAACGTTCGATTGCGTGCTGTAGTCGTACGTGCGGACTCTGATGGGCTCGGCACACCCAGTCGAGCAGGAGGACAGATGAGATCGCGATCGATCGTCGGTTTGGCGGTTGCCGGGTTGGCTCTGGCGATGGTCATACCGCAGAGCCCCGCGGCAGCCACATACCCGGCTAAGAACGGGCGTATCGCATTCACCGTCGAGACCGATGATGGCACGCAGGTGTACACCGTTCGACCCAACGGACACGATCTGCAGCAGGTGACGAACGCCCATCGCGATGCGACCACACCAGACTGGTCTCCAGACGGTCAGTGGCTGGCGTATTCGCTCGGCGAGTGTCAGATCGCGCTGATTCGGCCAGACGGAACTGACCGACGGATCATCCCTTCACAGACGCCCGGTGGCTGCGAGACGGATCCGGCGTTTACGCCAGACGGTCAGCACCTGGTCTTCGAGCTTTACGACCCGTCCAACAACGACGACGACGCCATTTGGACCATGAACCTCAATGGTGGCGAACGACGTCGGATTGCTAGAGCGCCAGGGGGAGCCGCAACGCCAGAGGTATCGCCTGATGGGCAAACGCTGACATTCCTGTCATGGACTCCTAGCGACCTGACGGCGCTCTTTGCTGCACCGATGTCAGGCGGTGCTGCGGTGCAGATCACGCCAACGCTCTTCGGTATTGCCTTCAAGCACGACTGGATGCCGGATGGGTCGCGGCTCGTGATGAGCGACAACGCTGACAACTTCGACGAGCCGGCGAATGTGGTCACGAGCCGACCCGATGGCACGGACCTCAAGTACCTGACTCACCTGACCGCCCCCGACCAGCGCGCCCTGGTGGGCGGCTACTCGCCAAACGGCAAGTGGATTGTCTATCGCTTGGAGCACGGCGACCAGAACGCGCTGATGGTCATGCGAACGGATGGCCAAGGAGCACACGCCATTCTGCCGTTCTCAGACCTTCGTCCCCGTTTCATCGACTGGGGATCCGCCACCCGTTGACCGCACGCCTCACCGCACGGAACCTCAGGAGAGTTCGATGAAGCATCCTCGCCGCAGGCACTCGTTACTCCTTATCGCGGTTGCGGCTGTGGCCGTCTCGGCTTTGATGACGGGTACAGCGACCAGCGCCACGACCAGCACCCCGCAAAACGGTCGGTTGGCGTTTGCGAAGCAACCGGATGAGGGTGCGCTGTTCACCATCAACCCGGACGGCACCGGTTTGGCTCGAATCGGTAAGGGCGAGTTCGCTCAGTTCTCACCGGACGGGGCCCGATTGTCCTTCGCCTGCGGGAACGGTGATCACGTGGCGGCTTGCGTTGCGGATGCGGATGGGACCAATCGGCAGCAGATCACGCCCGACACGACCGGGTTGGCGAACCCACCTACCGACTTCTACCCGACGGGGTGGTCCCCGGACGGGCAGCTCTTGCTGATCGACGCGGGCGCGGGGATAACCACCAAGGGCGCAGGCATCTTCACCATGCGTCCAGACGGGTCGGATCTCACGCGGCTGACGTCGACCCCAACTGAGCAGATCCCTTACGGCTACTCGCCGGACGGCAGCAAGATCCTGTATCTGCAGGTTGATGGCGACGTCGGTGATCTCTACGTCATCAACGCGGACGGCTCCGGCAAGACCAGGATCAGCCCGCCCGCCCTTGACACGACGTGCTGCCTGCCACCTGACCCGGACTGGTCACCGGACAGCCAAGCGATCGTCTTCCCGGCGTTCGACCGGATCAATAAGTGGGGCGACGGCATCGCTCTATATATCGCTCAGGCGGACGGCTCGGGAATGCGTCGACTGACGCCCTCCGGTCAGTTCTCGATACAACCGGCATGGTCACCCGATGGTGACTGGATCGCGTACCAAAAGGCAGGCGGTTTCGGTTATCCGAAACTCAAGCTGGTTCACCCTGACGGTAGCGGCCGGCACGACGTCACTGTTCCCTCGCAGGGTTTCGGCGGAGACGTCGTGTGGTCACCGGACTCGCAGTACCTGATGACGACGTTCGGACCGCGGCCCGGCTACCAGTTCGACATCTGGACAATGCGCAAAGACGGAAGTGACCTCACTCAGCTGACGGACACGCCTGCCTTCGATGAAGCGCTCGACTGGGGTGTGGCGCCATGAGACGGCTGACAGTGGTCGCGCTGGTGAGCGTTGTCGTTCTGGCCCTCGCATGGCCGGCGGGAGCAACTGTGGATGGAAATAACGGACGGGTTGCGTTCCGGAAATACCTCAACGCCGCCCAAACGCACGGCGCGATCTTCACCATCAAACCCGATGGTTCAGGGCTGCAGCAGCTGACGCATCCGCCTAAAGGTGTGATCACCAGCGAACCAGACTGGTCGCCTAACGGGCGATGGGTCGTGTACCACCGCCAGGTAGGAGATGTGCCGACAATCTTCAAGATTCGAAGGGATGGCACGGACAAGACTTACCTGTCGCAAAGCTGCCATGGGGGGTGCACCACCGAGAATGGTTCTTTCCCCGCCTGGTCCCCGCATGGCAAGCGGATCGCGTTTCAGCGCGACAGCTGCGGTACTGGGTCGACCAACTTGTTGACGATCTATGTCATGCGGGCAGACGGAACCAACGTTCGGCGCGTCACACAGAGGGATGC
>JBJMHG010000159.1:0-6696 GCA_045807485.1 Actinomycetes bacterium | reverse complement strand
ATCCTGCGCAGCAAGGAGAACCGCGCACGACAGGCGACCGTCCGAATGGCGGTCGAACAGCTGTTGCCGGGCTCGGAGGCGTGGGACGAAACTGTGAAAGTGCTGCACCCGAATCGACTCAATGCGCCAGATGGAGAGAAGCAACCTGAGCGATGGGCGCGCGAAAGCACGGTGTGGCGTCTTCACCCAACTGATGAACTCCAGGAGCAACCCGGGTCGTACGTCGAGGAGTCGCTTCGCGCCGAACCACTGCCGACCACGGCAACGACCCTCTCGAGATTGCCTTTCCACGCCGGACGCGCCACGAAGAAGCGGCGCTGATCCTGTCGTCGTCAGAGATACTCACGGCTTCGGGACGCGCACAGTGCCCTCGGACACGAGCACGGCTCCCCCAGAGACTTGAAGGCGATCTGCCTTGCCGGCGACTACGTCACATATCACGGTAAGGCGCGACGGGCGTCCCATCTCGATGCCCTGGTCGACGGTGAACGTCGTTTGACCGTCAGGGAACTCTCCTTCGGCGACCAGACGCGCAGCCAGCGCAAGCGCCGCTGACCCGGTCGCCGGATCTTCTGGTGAGCCGAGGTCGCCGGCGAACATACGCGCGTGCGCGTGACGAGCCGAGGCGTCCCACGCCACGACGAACACCCCGGTTGCCTCCTGCGGATGTGAAAACTCATCCTTCAGCACTTGCATATTGGGGCGACAACGCGTGACCTGCTCTGGCCGGACGAAGAGCACGGCATATGGCAAACCCGTCGTAGACACCCGCACCTGCCTATCGGTAAGTGCGTCAGCGCCTAATCCCACCGCCGCAAGTGCCGCAGTTGGCGAGACGGGCTCGCCCACCCTCGGTGTGCCCCCTGTCAACGTCGCTCCGCGGTCAGACACCTCGAGCGGCAACAGACCCTCGCCACACAACTGATGGACGAGGCCGGATCCGATGCGACCTGTCTTGGCCAGCCACCACGCAGTTCCCACCGAGGGATGACCGGCGAAGGGCAGTTCCACCTCGGGCGTGAATATCCGCAGCACGTAGTCGGCTCCCGACCGGACTTCCAGCTCGGTAGGTCGGAGCGGAAAGGCAGTCTCAGACAGGTTGAACTCTCGAGCGATCTGCTGCATCTGGCCACCGCTCAGCTCCTCGCCGTCGAGGACCACGGCAAGAGGGTTTCCGGCAAAAGGTCGATCCGTGAACACGTCGAGTACCACGAAGGGCAGCGTTTCGGTAGGCACGGCAGCGGGCTGATCAGACACGACCACTCCTAGGCGCAGGTTCAACGGACCGTAGCAGCGACCCCGCCGGTAACCTTCGGGTGTGAGTGCCCCAGCCAGAGTCTTCATCGCCCGACTGACGGGTACTCCGGTCTTTGACCCGAGCGGCGATCAGTTCGGCAAGGTTCGCGACGCGGTAGCGGCTCTGCGCTCAGGCCTACGACCCCCACGGATCATCGGGCTCGTAATCGAGGTGCAGCCACGGCGCCGCATCTTCGTCCCCATGACCCGGGTGAACTCGATCGATGTTGCCGGCGTTGTCGTCAGTGGGCAGCTCAACCTGCGTCGCTTCGAGCAAAGGCCAGGGGAGCGACTCGTGGTCGGCGAGCTACTCGACTCTCCTGTGACCTTGGTCGAGGAAGACACGACGGTGACTCTCCTCGATGTCGGAATGGAGCAACAGCGCAACCGAGATTGGGAAGTAGCGAAGGTCAACGTTCAACGCAAGGGCAAGAAACTGCGGCGCAAGGGCGAGCAGTTCGTCATCGACTGGAACGAGATCACCGGGCTGTCTCTTGATGCTGAAGACCACGGCACGACCAGGCTGCTCGAGGCGTTCGAGAAGCTTCGGCCAGCGGATCTGGCGCATGAGCTCAAGTCGTTGAGCGACAAACGACGTCGTGACGTCATCGCAGCGCTTGACGACGACCGTCTCGCAGATGTGCTTGGCGAGATGATGGAAGAAGAGTCCATGGTCATCCTCAGCGCCCTTGAGGATGAGCGAGCGGCAGATGTGCTCGACGAGATGGACCCAGATGACGCTGCGGACATCCTCAATGAGTTCCCAGAGGACGCCCGCGTCCGGTTGTTGGGTTTGATGGAGCCTGAAGAAGCCGACGACGTCCGCATGCTGCTCAAGTACGACGAGTACACCGCGGGCGGAATGATGACCCCCGAACCGGTGATCTTGGCCCCCGACTCGACGATCGCTGAAGCGCTCGCCAGGATCCGCAACTCAGAGCTGCCACCGGCTCTCGCGGCGCAGGTGTACGTGTGCCGTCCTCCACTCGAGGTCCCGACTGGTCGTTATCTCGGCTCGGTCCACTTCCAGAGGCTGCTGCGGGAGACGCCCGGCGCACTGGTCACCGAGGCCGTCGACTCCGAGCTCGAACCAGTGACGCCGGACGCCACCCTGACCGAAGTCACCAACGTGCTCGCTGCGTACAACCTCGTGGCGATTCCCGTGGTTGATGAGAATGGACGCTTGCTCGGGTCTGTCACTGTCGACGACGTGATCGACCACATGCTTCCGGACAACTGGCGCAACCTTGATCCCGTAGTTGCCGAGGTGTCCGATGGCGCGTGAGATGAGGCGGAGCCGCCTCGACCAACCTCGCGGCCCGCGCAGAGGCGTCCGGTCGCCTTACGACCCCGAGGCCTTTGGCAAGCTGTCGGAGCGGATCAGTCGATTCATCGGTTCATGGCGATTCATCGCCTACATGACGATCTTTGTGGCCAGCTGGGCGCTGTGGAACGTCTTCGCCCCCGAAGACCTGCGCTTCGATGAGTGGCCGTTCATTGGCCTCACACTCATGCTCTCGTTGCAAGCGTCCTATGCCGCTCCGCTGATCCTGCTGTCGCAGAACCGCCAAGCCGATCGTGATCGTGTGCAGTATTGGGACGACCGCTCACGTATCGATCGGATCATCGCCGACGACGACTTCCTCACCCGTGAAGTGTCATCGCTGCGCATGGCTGTCAATGAAGTCGCCACGCGCGACTTCATACGCGACCAGCTCCGCGAGCTGATCGATGAACTTGGCGACCGCTCGAAGCCTGAAGGATCGATCGACCCTCCTGCCTAGACTCCGACGCGGTGGCCTTCAGAGCAGCGGATCCCAAGAACCGGTGAACCACGAAGCGACGAGAACCGCCACCGCGGTGAGCAGCCCTCCCACTGTCCAGGCCGTGTCTGTGGGCGTCCAAGCGCTCGGACGCGACGTGGCGCGGCTGGCACTTTCGAACCCTCGCGCGTCGAGAGCCACCGCCAGTCGAGTCGCACGCCTCAGCGCCGAGACCATCAACAGAAGGACGCGATTGAAGACTCGTCTCACCCGACGTATCACCCCGTGAGCTGAAACACCTCGCGCGCGTGCAGCCAGAGCCTGAGATCGCCAGTCCTCCGTGAGGAGCGGTAGCAGTCGCATTGCTGCCAACGCCCCGTAGCCGAAGCGGGCAGGCACGTGGAGCTGTTGGACCAGTGAGTCAGTCAGGTCGACCGGGTCGATCGTCGCAAAGGCAAGGACGCCGGGTAATGCGATCGCGAGCAGTCGAAGAGCCGTCACAGCGCCAGCCTTGACATCAACCAGCCCTATCCCGGACGCCGGGTAGGCCAAGGTGTTGACGACTAGCAACGTGGCGGCGGCAAGGCCTAGACGCCAAGACACGCGCAGGACATCGCGCCATGAAAGTCCGGTGAACGGAATCACGCACATCACCAATGCCAAGGTGAGAACCGGAGTCATCGGGTCCAAGGTGAGCACATTCACCAACCCCAGTGCCGCGGCAGGAGCAAGGCGGGCCAAAGCGTTCGCCCGCGTGAATGGAGTCGCGCCGAGTTCGCGCGGAAATGCTGTGGGCAGACTCACTTGGGCTCTACCCGAGAGGTCAGCTGCAGCACCCGGCTCGCAACCGCTGCGCGATAGCGCTTGTCGTGAGTCGCCACAGCGATCGCAGCGCCGGAATCGCTCAACGTCACGGTGAGATCGACGATCTCGCGCCAGGTGTGCGGATCTTGACCGAAGGTGGGCTCGTCTAGGACCAGCACCCGAGGTTCGGTTGCGAGCGCCGCCCCGACCGACAACCGTCGCTGTTCACCTCCGGAGAGCGTGAACGGGCTTTGTGTGGCGACCCGCTCCAGGCGAAGCCGCCCCAGCAAGTCGTCAACTACTGCCAGGACGACCGAGTCGGGGCGACCAAGTGAACGCGGTCCGATCGCGAGCTCACTCCTGACGTCCGAAGCGAGAAAGGCGTCCTCAGGGTTTTGAAAGACCGAGCCGATGCGACCAGCTAGTGCCGCTGCCCGCCAGGTGTGTGGGGCTGATTGCAGTTTCGCAGCTCCTATGAGCGCCGACTCCGCAACCACCGCACCGGTCGTTGGCGCTGTGAGCCCACCGAGAAGACGAGCCAAGGTGGTCTTGCCACTTCCATTGGACCCGCTGATCGCAAGCGTTGATCCGGCGTGCAGCAGGGCATCCACCCCTCGAACCGAGAACCGCTGAGAACCCTTGTGTCGGTATCCCACATCAGCGGCCCGCAACAGCAGCTCTCCCGATTGGCTCTGCATCACCGCAGGTGTTGAGGTCGACTGGAGCCAGGTGTTTGCGGCAGCCGGTGACGCTGTGACCTGCTCGACAGTGCCATCTGATTCGACGCCGGCGTCGCCCAAGACCACGACCCGGTCGACAATCCCCAGCCATTCGTCGACGTTGTGCTCGACAACTATCAGGGTGCAGTTGTTCTCCCGCGTGACTCGACCGACTGCCTCACGCACCATCGCAGCGCCGTCGGGATCCAGCATTGAGGTGGGCTCGTCGAGCAGCAAGACCGATGGCCTCATCGCGAGCACGCCAGCAAGCGCCAGTCGCTGTCTTTCACCACCGGACAAAGTGGCAGTGGGATGGCTAGGCGGATAGGGAAAGCCAACGGACGCGAGCGCTTCTGCGACGCGCTCCTCGACCTCCGCTGGCGGACATCCCTGGTTCTGCGGTCCGAAGGCGACATCTTCGCCGGCGCGCGTGAGCACCAGTCCAGCATCGGGATCCTGCAGCAGCAGACCTACGCGGTCCCGAGCCGTCGAGGTCGGAAGGCCATTGACGGCCACTTCTCCGGCGATCTGACCACCGGCGTCAAGGACTCCGGCGATCGTGCGCAGGACCGTGCTCTTGCCAGCCCCTGAGGCGCCGAGCAGCAGCACTCTCTCGCCCTGCTCGATGACTAGGTCGACACCGCGTACGGCCCAACGGCTTGCCCCTGCCGGACGGAAACCGAAACCGTTGAGTCGAACAGCCGGGACTTCGCTCACTCGTCGCGTGATGCAGGAAGGGCTGACAGCGCTCCCGTTGCACGCAGAGTTCGTGCGAGTAGCCAGCTGCCCACACCGGCGATCACGACCGCACTGATGAGCAAGGTCGCCGTGTACAACCACTTCCAGCTGGTCGACCACGTGGGGTAGTAGATGACCAGGTCGAGACCGAGCGACCCCAGACCCGTTGCCGCCGCGGCGACCAACGCAGTGACGATCCCGGAACGGCGATAACCACGCATCGCAAAGACCAGCTCAGGCGCTGCGCCCTGTACTGCTCCGTACACCAACGCAAGCAAACCCCACTGTGATCCGAGAACCGCAGACAAAGCGGCGGCCAGAAAGGCGGCGAAGAATGCGGCGCCCGGTCTACGCACGACCAGCCCGGCGAGAACGCCAGGGGCCAGCCACACCCCGTACATAAGGCCTTGCACTGGAGGCAGCCCCGCGAATGCTCCCCCCGTAGCCGTCCACAGCAGATTCCATGCCCAAAAGACGACCCCGAAGGCGACCGCGAGACTCGCCGTCACGACAATCTCGGCGGTCGTCCAACTGTTGGTGGCAGCTCCACGGTCCACCGATGACTCAGAAACGCGCGTACTCACCTGCGACTCCCTTCGCCGGCATGATCCGGATCAGGTTCGAGGGTCTGCGGCCGATCCGCACTCTCAGCGCCGAGGCGCTCCCCTGTCGGTTGTTTGCGACCACTGTAGTCCGCGGGTCGGCCCACCGCCTGGCCGCGCAGCAGGGCTTCGTTGACCGGGACCTCCAGGCACCGGGCGAAACAGCCGAAAACCACTGGGTGAAGACACCCCGCTTGACCGGTTGGAAGGTGGCCGGTGATCCCAACGCGCCTTTGGCGACGCCGGCGCCGCTGCGACATGAGCGGACCATGCGGCGGCGCCTCGGTGAGGTACTGGTGTCGCGCGGTGTGATCACCGAGGTACAGCTCGATGAGCTGCTGGCCGAACAAGCCGCACACCTTCCGAGTGACGGCGGCACCCGACTTCGGTTAGGCCAGCTCGTGTCCAATCGTGGATATGGAACCGAAGAAGAGGTCGCCGAGGCGCTGGGCGACCTGCTGGCTCTGGACGTGGTGGACCTTTCGACCGAACCGGTGGACCCTGGCGTAGCGCGCCTCATTCCGCGCGCCATGGCAGAACGCTTTGGCTTGATTATCCTGGCCCGCGACGAGACCGGGCTGCGCGTCGCCGCGTCCGACCCGACCAACGTCTTGGCACTCGACGACGTGCGAATCCATACCCACGTGCGCTCTCTGCATGTCGTGGTCGCGACGCCGTCACAGATCAAAGCGCAGATCAATCGCGTGTGGTCACTCGGTGACGACGCTGCCGATGCTGTCCAGCTCTTGTCGATCGAGCTCGACGATGCGCCCG
>JBJMHG010000158.1:0-5967 GCA_045807485.1 Actinomycetes bacterium | reverse complement strand
GAAGCCGAAGTGAGCAAGCCACGCATTCGGAGAGCCTCGGCGTCCGAGCTGGACGAGGTCATCGCGATCTTTGCGGACGGTTTCGCGGAGGACCCGGTGTGGGGCGTCTGGACCTTTCCGGCGGTTCTTGACCGGGCGCGGCTGTTGCGGGAGTTCTGGGCCCCTTACGTGCTGGCCGCCGACAAGTATGAGGGCGTCATCGTGACTGATGACCTGTCTGCAGTCTCTCTCTGGGTGCCGCCAGGAACTCAGGAAATGGACGAACAGGACGAGGCGGCGGCTGCCGAAATGCTGCTACGCGTCTGCGGCGAGCGGGCCTCCTTGCTGGACCTGGCTTGGGAGGCTTTCGGACGAAGTCGACCAGAACCTGCCCACTGGTATCTCAGCCTCCTTGCGACGGCGCCGAGTCATCGCGGGCGCGGAGCGGGTATGGGTTTGGTCCAAGCGCATCTCGAGCAGGTGGATGATGACGGGCTCCCTGCGTACCTGGAGTCGACGAATCCCGCGAACATCGGGCGGTATCAGCGGGTGGGCTTTGAGCTCGATGGTTACTTCGATCTGCCGCAGGGACCTCGAGTCGATCGCATGTGGCGGGACGCCCAGTGACCTGAGTCCCTTAGGCTCGGCCGGGTCGATCTGTGCGAGACGGGAGGGGATGCGCGGTGGCAGACCACGCGCCCGATGAGGTGTCGCACAAGATCCTGACGATTCCCAACATCCTGTCGATGCTGCGGCTTCTACTCATCCCGGTCTTTGTGTGGCTCGCACTCGGACCCGAAGCCGACGGGTGGGCATTCTTCATCCTCGCGGTGAGCTCGATCACGGACTGGCTCGACGGCGTCGTCGCGCGCCGATTCCATATGGTCTCCAGGGCGGGACAACTGCTCGATCCGATTGCAGACCGGCTGTTCGTGATCAGCACGATCTTGGTACTTGCGATTCGAGGGATCGTCCCGTGGTGGTTGGTGGTCGTCCTCGTGCTGCGAGACGTGTTCATGGGTTTGATCCAGCTCTGGGTCAACAGAAGGGGAGTGGAGCCGCTCCCCGTTCACTACGTCGGCAAAGCGGCAACGCTCTGCTTGCTGTATGGAATGCCCGTGTTGTTTCTCACCACCGGTAACGGCACCCTTTCGGACATCGCCACGCCGCTGGCGTGGGCCTTCATTGTGTGGGGAACCGGTATCTACTGGTGGTCGGCGGTTCTGTACGCCGAGCAGGCCTCGGCAGTTCTGCAAGGTCGAAGACTGGACGTCTCCGCATGACAGAGCCGACCACCACGACGAAGACAGTCGACGCCTCGCTCTCGCTTCTGCACCGTCTGGTCGAAGACGCCATGGACCCGGGATACCGGGAGGCCCAGCAACATCGAGACGCCCAAAGTACCGGCTGGCGAAGCTCGATCCTTGTCTCGGTGGTTCTCGGCTTGCTTGCCATTCTCGTCGTTGCAGCGGTGATGCAAGTGAGAGCAGGCGCACCGGCGGACAGCAAGACTCGAGCTGAACTGGTCGATCGTGCGACGGTCGCGACTGCTGCCCTACAGGACGTAGACAGCCGGGTAGATTCGCTTTCGACGCGCGTGCAGAAAGTGCGTGAAGAGGCCCTCACTGGTTCCGATAGCGACCAGGCACTTGCTGACGAAGTGAACGCCCTCGAGGCGAACGTCGGCGGCCAAGCCGTGAGCGGTCCAGGCCTGCAGGTCACCCTCACTGACGGGCCACCCACTGAGGCCGGACAGAATGGACCTGACCTGGCCCGCGTGCTCGACACCGACATCCAGCTGGCCGTGAACGGGATGTTCGCCGCAGGTGCTGACGCCGTGTCAGTGAACGATCAGCGTGTCACTGTGCTCTCGCCCATCCGGTCCGCGGGTGAGGCGGTACTGGTCGGATTTCGACCGCTGACCCCGCCCTACGTGCTCAAGGCTGTAGGTACAGACGCGTTAGCCCCGGCATTCGAACAAGGCAACGCCAGGCAGGAACTTGCCGGATTGGAAGCCGCCTACGGCATCGGGGTCGAAGTCGCACGGCAAGACGACGTCACGATCCCAGCTCGCCCTGACCTTCAGGTGCGGTACGCACGGGAGGTTGGCTCGCCGAGCGCGGGCACGAGTGAGCAGGAGTACTCGCCGTGATTGCAGTGTTCGCTCTCGTGGTGGGCGTGGTCCTTGGCCTGGTGCTTCAACCGACAATCCCCCCGGGGCTTCAGCCTTATCTGCCGATTGCGGTCGTTGCCGCACTTGACGCTGTCTTCGGCGCCAGCAGGGCGCTCCTCGAGGGTGTCTTCAACGACCGCGTCTTCGTCATCTCATTCATCGGCAACGTTTTGGTGGCCGCGCTCGTCGTATTCCTCGGCGACCAGCTGGGTGTCGGCGCACAGCTGTCGACGGGCGTTGTGGTGGTCTTCTCGATCCGAATCTTCGCCAATGCCGCCGCCATCCGCCGCCGGCTCTTCCATGCGTAGCCAGGTGGACGCCACGTGACCGAGCAGAGCGCGCCGCTGACTGGCTGGGGGGCAGTTCGTCATGCCCTCTCGCGGCGACCGTCACGAGGACAGTGGATCGTGGCCGTTCTGCTCTTCGGTCTCGGGTTCGGATTGGCAGCGCAGGTACGAACCACGCAGCAGGACGCGCTTGCTGCAGCGCGCACGTCCGACCTGGTACGTATCCTCGATGACCTCTCGTCACAGCGAGAGCGGCTGGGTGCCGAAGAGCTTCGGCTCCGCTCGACTCTGAGTGACCTGCAAAGCGGTGCCGACCAGGCCGCAGCCGCCCGCGAAGCCGCCAACCAACGCGCCGAAACCCTCCGAATTCTCGCCGGCGTCACGCCCGTGACCGGCCCTGGCGTCTCGCTGTTCATCAGCGATCCGGAGGCGCAGCTGGACGCCGCAGCGATGCTGGATGCGGTTCAGGAGCTGCGCGATGCCGGCGCGGAGGCGATTTCGATCAATGGGCACCGCATTGTGGTGCAGACGGCGATCGTCGACTCCGCGGACGGAATAACAGTGGGAGATCAGGTAGTCACCCCGCCTTACCGGATCGAGGCGATCGGGCCCTCCGACACCCTGGCCGCTGGCCTGTCTTTTCCCGGGGGAGTGCTCGAGAGTGTCCGTGAGTCGGGCGCGAACGGGACTGTGGTCCAACGAGAGTCGCTGCAGCTTCCGGCGCTCGACTGAGCGAACTGAGTCGTTCCACCAGAAAGAAATGTCGCTGTCGTACCTGATTCTGCTGTCCTGCCTGACACAATCAGGGGACGCTCGATCACAGCTCCTGCTGTGAGGGGCCAGAGGAGGCGACGTGATCGGTTCTCTGTTGTCAAAGGCGCGCCTAGTTTTTGCACGAATCTTCGGTCGAGGAGACGCGCTGGAGCGCGCGCAAGCCCGCCATCAGGCTCGCGCGATCGCGCGCGAGAATGCCCGTCGGTCACGCGCCATCGGTACTCACGCACCCCAGCATCGCGGCACCTTCACCGGCGGGGGCCCCGGCGGGTTCTTCTAGCCTTGTCCGGTGCGCGAGAGCCGTCACCACTTACTGACGAAGTTCGATACTGCCTACTTACCCGGCTGTCGCCTCTCGGGTGAGGCAAGTAGATTGCAACGGTCTTGTCGGCCGAGCAGAGAGCGTCGCAATGTATCCCGAGGACCTGAAGTACACGACCGATCACGAATGGGTTCGAGTGACCTCAGAGGGTTCCCTCCGGTTCGGGATCACCGAGTATGCACAGGACGCGCTGGGCGACATCGTCTACGTCTCACTTCCCGATGTCGGCGTCGAGGTCGCGGCCGGCACCGCGTGCGGTGAGGTCGAGTCGACCAAGAGTGTGAGCGACCTGTACGCCCCCGTTTCCGGAACCGTCACCGCACGCAATGACGCCCTTGGTGCCACGCCAGAGTTGGTCAACGCCGACCCCTACGGCGAGGGTTGGATGGTCGAGGTGCAGATCTCCGACAGAGGGCAGATCGACTCGTTGCTCGACTCATCCGGCTACGCCGCACACGTTGCGTCTGCCTGACTAGCCCCCGGTTGACCGAGCGCCGCTCGGGGTCGTAGGTTCGACACCCTCAACCTGCACCTGAACCTTCGACCTGAGCCACTGCTGGGAGGCGTCATGCCGGTCTGTCCCCATTGCGGACACGACACCCCAGACCCGGACGCCCGCTTCTGCGCCGCGTGTGGGCGGTCCCTTGCGCCTGACAACTCTGGCAGTCCTGAGTCCGCTGTTGAAGCAACATCGGTACTCCATCTCGGCACCGAGTCAAGTGAACCCGCGGAGTCCACTGAAGCGAACGAACCTGCAGAGGCGTCCGACGCGGCGGTCATCGAGCGACTTCAGTCAGGAACTGCGTTGCTGGTAGTGCGCAGGGGACCGGCGTCCGGAGCGCGATTCTTGTTGGACGCCGACGTGACTACCGCAGGGCGTCACCCTGACAGCGACATCTTTCTCGACGACATCACTGTCTCGCGCAACCATGCTCAGTTCACTCGAGAAGGGCAGACTTTCCACCTCCGTGACCTTGGCAGTCTGAACGGCACCTATGTCAACCGCAGCCGTATCGACGAGGCAGCCCTGGTCAGCGGAGACGAGGTTCAGATTGGCAAGTACCGCCTGCTTTTCCTTACCAGAGGCCAGCACGCAGGTGACCAGCCCGGAGGAGAGGCATGACGCCAGCGGCCCGCTCGCGTTCGACGGCCATGGCGGCGTCGGCGTATTTGAGCATTGGCGAGGTTCTCAGCAAGCTGCGCCAGGAATTCCCAGACGTGACGATCTCAAAGATCCGCTTCCTCGAGTCAGAGGGTTTGATCGAACCGCAGCGAACCGCCTCGGGGTATCGCAAGTTCACCTCCGACGACGTCGAGCGACTGCGCTACATCCTGAGCGCGCAGCGCGACCAGTACCTGCCGCTCAAGGTCATACGCGAACACCTCGAGGCAATGGACCGAGGTCTCGAGCCGCCGAGCGGTCCGGGTTCCACTCCACGCGTTCCGGTCTCGATCGTTCGGGGCGGCGGATATCCGGAAGCCGACGACTTCGCGCGCGACGGGGCTGACCTCCGGCTCTCCCGGGAAGAACTGTTGGACGCCGCAGAGATCGACGGCGAGCTGTTCGACGCCCTGCAGAGCTACGGGCTGATCGGGTCATCGCCCAACCATTTCGATGGTGACGCAGTCGTCGTGGCCAAAGCCGCGGGCGAGCTGGCGGCGTACGGAATAGAGCCACGCCACCTGCGGTCGTTCAAGGCTTCCGCCGACCGCGAGGCTGGGCTCATCGAGCAAGTGGTGACGCCGATGCTGCACGGCCGAGCACCGGAGGCCCGAGGTCGCGCCGAAGAGACCGCCCGTGCATTGGCAGCGTTGACAGTGCGGCTTCACGCCGCCTTGGTCAAAGCCCAGCTCGGTCCTGATCTGCGAACCTGAGCGACTGGGATCGGCGGAGTACGCTGGCGCCATGAAGCCAGTGGACGTGGTGGGCGTACGCGTCGAGATGCCGACCAACCAGCCGATCGTCCTGCTGAGGGAACGCGAGGGCGAGCGTTATCTACCGATCTGGATCGGCGCAGTCGAAGCCACCGCCATCGCTTATGCCCAGCAGGGTGTTGAACCAGCCCGGCCGCTGACCCACGACTTGCTGGCTGATGTCGTGGCCGGCCTGGGGCACGAGCTGGTCGAAGTTCAGATCACCGACTTGGCCGACGGCGTCTTCTACGCCGAGCTGGTCTTCGATGGAGGCCGCACGATCAGTGCTCGCCCCTCCGACGCGATCGCCCTCGCCCTTCGAGTGGATGCTCCGGTCGTGGCATCGCCTGACGTGCTCGACGAGGCTGGTATCTCGCTGCCGGATGACGACGAAGACGGAGCCGAGGACCTCGGTGACGGTGACACAGCGGTTCCGAGTGAGGGAGAGGTCGAGCGCTTTCGCGAGTTCCTCGAGGGCGTATCCCCGGAAGACTTCGGCTCCCCGGACCCCTCCTAAG
>JBJMHG010000157.1:0-24407 GCA_045807485.1 Actinomycetes bacterium | reverse complement strand
CAAGCGAATCCGCCCACCGAGATCGCCGCGGCTGGCCAACTCTGCGAGTACCACTCCGACACCGATGAGGATCGAGGTGTGGACATCGTGACCACAGGCGTGGCAAGCACCGGGAACGGTCGAGCGATAGGCCACATCACGCTTTTCGTCGTCGATCGGCAAGGCATCGATGTCAGCGCGCAAGGCAACGGTGCGGGCGCCCACGGCGCTGCTACCGATGTCGCACACCACACCTGCGCCGCCCGGAAGGACCGTCGGCGACAGCCCGGCCGCAGCGAGCCGCTCGTGGATGACCCGAGTGGTTCGCACCTCCTGACGGCTGAGCTCGGGGTGCGCGTGCAGGTCTCGACGGATTTCGACCAGCTCGTCCTTGAGCTTTTCTGCCAACTCTGCAACCACTGCGAGCTCTTCGGCCAACGCTTGCATCCCGGCCCTCCCATCTTGGGTGGGTCGAGGAGTCAGTGGAGGCACGGTCACGCGTCGAGGTTAGACGGTCGGCCTCGCGTCGACCGTGAGATCGACCTCAGAAGGCGTCCGCCGGCTGGTAGACCCCCCAGACCGACCGGAGCGCGTCGCTGACCTCGCCCACGGTCGCCTTCGCGCGCAACGCCTCGCGCATCGGATACAGCACATTGGCCTCTCCGGACGCCGCCGCGGTCAGCTCGGACAGATGTCGGTCAACCTCTGCCTGATCGCGGTCTGCCCGAAGCCGAGCAAGTTGGGCGCGTTGGTTGGCCTCGATCGATGGATCGACGCGCAGTGGCTCGTAGCGCTCTTCCTCCGCGAGCGCGAAGCGGTTCACCCCCACGACCGTGCGGTCACCGTCGTCGATCTGCCTCGCCACGTCGTATGCGCTGCGCTCGATCTCAGCTTTCTGAAAGCCCTGCTCGATCGCAGCCACCGCACCACCGAGTTCTTCGACGCGATCCATAAGACTCCGTGCGACAGACTCGACCTCATCGGTCATCGTCTCGACGACGTACGACCCGGCGAAAGGGTCGACTGTCTCGGTGACGTCGGTCTCGTACGCGAGTACCTGTTGGGTTCGCAGCGCCAATCGAGCCGCCTTCTCCGACGGCAACGCCAGCGCCTCATCGAAGCTGTTGGTGTGCAGCGACTGAGTTCCACCCATCACCGCAGCCAGGCCTTGCACGGCGACTCTGATCAAGTTCACTTCTGGTTGCTGCGCCGTGAGCTGAACTCCGGCGGTCTGAGTGTGGAAGCGCAACATCATCGACTTCGGGTCTTTGGCGCCGAACTCGTCGCGCATGGTGCGAGCCCACAGTCGCCGAGCGGCGCGAAACTTCGCAACCTCCTCGAGGAACGTGGTCCGCGAAACGAAGAAGAAGGCCAGTCGCGGCGCGAAGTCGTCAACGTGCTGTCCGGTCTTGACCGCGGCGCGGACGTACTCGACGCCGTTGGCGAGCGTGAACGCGATCTCTTCTGCAGGCGTCGCACCGGCTTCAGCCATGTGGTAGCCGGAGATCGAGATGGTGTTCCAGCGCGGCACTTCAGCTTGGCAGTACTGAAAGATGTCGGTAATCAGACGCAGGGAAGGCGCAGGCGGGTAGATGTATGTGCCCCTGGCGATGTACTCCTTGAGTATGTCGTTCTGAATCGTGCCCCCAAGCTTGGCCGCATCGACACCCTGCTCTTCAGCGACCAACTGATACAGCAGCAGCAGAATCGCGGCGGGTGCATTGATCGTCATGGAGGTCGTGACGTGATCGAGCGGGATGCCGTCGAAGAGCACGCGCATGTCGTCGATCGAGTCGATGGCCACTCCCACCTTGCCGACTTCACCGGAGGCCACGGGATGGTCTGAGTCGTACCCCATCTGCGTAGGCAGGTCGAACGCCACAGAGAGACCGGTGGTGCCGGCCGCAAGAAGCTGCTGGTACCGCTCGTTCGACTCCTTTGCAGTGCCGAACCCGGCGTACTGCCGCATCGTCCAGGGTCGCCCCGTGTACATGGTCGGATAAACGCCGCGAGTGAACGGGAACGCGCCGGGAGCACCAAGCTGCTCTTCGGCGTCCCAGTCGGTCAAAGCATCAGGACCGTAGACTGGGGCGATCGGAAAGCCCGACTCGGCCAGCGCTTGCGTGCGCTCCTGGCTGGGTCGCGAGGGATCGCTCAAGTCAATGCTCCCTTGGTGTGCCGCCCCGAAAACCCGGGTGCGCCCGCGGCAAGGGTAGCGACCGGCCCCGTGCGTTGTACCAGTCACGTCCGAGAAGCGGGCACACTGAGCAGGTGCAGATCTTGGTGGCCGACGACGACACGGCCGTGCGCGACTCGCTTCGCCGCTCCTTGGCCTTCAACGGATACGACGTCGCGCTCGCCGCAGACGGACCGTCTGCACTCGTGGCCGTGGATGAGAAGAAGCCCGACCTGATCCTCTTGGACGTCAACATGCCTCACGTAGACGGCCTCGAAGTGTGCCGGCGCCTGAGGGCAGCTGGTAACGATGTTCCGGTGCTGATGCTGACTGCCCGAGTCGAGGTCGGAGACCGAGTGCTCGGTTTGGACGCCGGCGCCGACGACTACTTGCCAAAGCCATTCGCGCTGGAGGAGCTTCTCGCCAGGGTGCGCGCGCTGCTCCGTCGAAATCGACCGGGCACGGAATCTGACCTTGATGACGAGGCCCTGACCTACGTCGATCTGACCCTGGATCCGGCGACTCGAATGGTGCGCCGCGGAGACCGTTCGATCCAGCTCACACGCACCGAGTTCGAGCTGCTCTGGGTGCTGATGCAAGCACCGCGAAGGGTCCTGACCCGAGAGTTCATCCTCGATGCGGTCTGGGGATACGACTTCCCCACCACCGCGAACTCACTCGAGGTATATGTCGGCTACTTGCGACGCAAGACCGAGGCCGACGGTGAACCGCGACTCATCCACACCGTGCGCGGAGTCGGCTATGTGCTGCGCGAGGACGAGGCGTGACCGACGCAGCTGCCAGTCCAGCGACCGATCCCGTCCGGAGACTGTCGCTCCGTGCTCGTGTCGCTGTTCTCGCCGCCGCGGCCGTAGCCGTCGCAGTGGCGATCACCAGCTTGGCGATTTTCCTTACTTTGCGTGCCCAGCTGTACGACCAGCTGGATCGCGAGCTGCTGGCACGGGGTCGAGCCACGGTCCAGGCCCTGGCCGACCTGGGCGGCGCAGTGGTTCCTGGCGACGACTCGCGGATCGGCTCACTGTCGATGGTTCATGGCCAGCAACCCTCCAAAGGCGGCACCATGCCTCCCGTTGGCGATCCCGAATGGCAAGTAGCGTTCGGGGACAAGTCGCAATCCTTGCGCTGGGTCTACGAAGACGGCGAGGACTGGCGAGTCGCTGCGGTGTCAGCCGGCCCCGGCAACGCGGTCGTCATCGCGTCCACCACACAGAGCATCGACGAAACGCTGAGTCGGGTCCGAACCATCGCCCTGCTCGTCGGAGTCGTCGGTGTGGTCGTCGCGGCGTCCGCAGGTTATGGCGTCGCCAAGGCTGGTCTGCGTCCGCTGGGCGAGCTCACCAAAGCGACCGAGCGCGTCGCTCGGACCACCGATCTCACTCCGATCGCGTCGTCCGGTGCCGATGAAATCGGACGCCTCGCCGCCAGCTTCAACAGCATGCTCGATTCCCTTGCGGCGGCGCGAGAACGGGAGCGGCAGCTCGTTGCTGATGCCGGCCACGAACTTCGTACGCCGCTCACCTCGCTGCGCACGAACCTCGACCTGCTTCGGCAAGCCGGCGAATCGGGAAGGACTCTGGAACCAGAAGTGCGCACTGAGCTTCTCGACGATGTCCGAGACGAGTTGGTCGAGCTTGGGCGCCTCGTCGATGACTTGGTTCAGCTGTCCCGAGGTGCCGACCCCGGGGTTCCGATGACTCCCATGGACCTGGCGACCATCGTCGACGAGAGCCTCACGCACGTCCGGCGACGCGCGCACGGCGTCCAGTTCGAAGTCGCACTGTCACCGTGGTGGGTGAATGCAGACGTCTCGTCACTTACGCGCGCAGTGACGAACCTGCTCGACAACGCTGTGAAGTGGAGCCCGGCAGGCGGAACCGTGACGGTTCAGATCCACGGTGGATTGCTGTCGATCGCTGATGACGGCCCTGGTATCGACCCCAAAGACCGTCCACATGTGTTCGACCGCTTCTACCGATCAGAAGGCGCCCGCTCATTACCCGGTTCGGGACTGGGGCTCGCCATCGTCGCCCAAGCCGTGAACGAACACGGCGGCAACGTCACCGTCGGGGCGAGCCCTTCTGGCGGCGCCAGATTCGACGTCGCCATCCCCGGTGGCACGACGTCGGAGGCGTTGGCAGAAGCGAGTCCGGAGCCCGTCGGCCGGGGCCGTTCTAATCCTTAGGCCAGCCCCAGCCGCCTCTCAGGGACCTCTCAGGTAGCGCGCGCACGATGTCTCCATGACCGATTCCCACCCCACCGTTCCCCTTTCCAACCAGCCGGCGACCGGTAACACCGCCTCGGCTCCAGGCGCCACTTCGGCAACTGCGACGGTTCCTCTCCCCCCGCCGCCCCAGAACCCGTGGGCACCGCCTGCGCCCGCAGCGGCTTCCCCTGAGCGCAAGCGGCCGGGCATGGCGGTCGTCGTGGCCACCAGCTTGTTGGCGGGGGCGTTGGGTGCGGGACTCGGCGCCGGAGCCGTCATCGCCACCGATGACAATGGCTCAAGCGGCACCGGTGCAGACACCAGCGCGTCCGAGAACATCTCGACGACCTCGCTGCCGGACGGAAGTGTCGCCAAGGTATCTGCCAAGGTCCTTCCGAGCGTCGTATCCATCCAGTTCACCGGACCCGCCGGTAGCGGATCGGGTTCTGGCGTGGTGATCGACACCTCCGGCTTGATTCTGACCAACAACCATGTCGTCGAAGAGGCTGCGAACGGCGGATCGCTCAACGTCACGTTCCAGGACGGAACTTCGACGTCGGCCGAGATCGTGGGTCGCGACCCCAGCGCTGACCTCGCCGTCATTCGCGTCCAGGGCGTTGACAACCTCGTGCCCGTCAAGATGGGGGACTCCGGCAGCCTGCAAGTGGGCGAGTCGGTCATCGCCATTGGGTCGCCTCTTGGCCTGAACGGAACCGTCACGACCGGCATCGTGAGCGCACTCAACCGTCCGGTCCTTCCGGGTTCGAGTGCTGGTGACGGCTCGGTTCTCAACGCGATTCAGACCGATGCTGCGATCAACCCTGGAAACTCCGGTGGGGCGCTGGTCAACCTCAATGGCGAGCTCGTGGGCATCAACTCCGCAATCGCCACACTCGGCGGAGCAACCGGTGGCCAAAGCGGCAGCATCGGACTGGGGTTCGCGATCCCGGTGAACGAAGCCAAGTGGATCTCTCAGCAGATCATCGACAACGGCACGGTGGAGCACGCCAGGCTCGGTGTCTCCGTCGAGGACTCGACAGGTGAGGTTCGTGGCGCCCAGGTCGCGTCGGTTGAAGCGGGAAGCACCGCCGAGCGGATCGGTCTGGAGCAGGGCGACGTGATCACGGGCTTCGGCGACCAGGCCATTGACTCATCGGACGCACTCGTCGCTGCGGTTCGCTCCATCGAGCCGGGCAAGACCGTAACCATCACCTACGTGCGGAGCGGCGACACCAAGACCGTAGACGCAACCTTGGAAGCAGCGCCCACCAACTAACTAGCTGCGTTCACACACTCCGGATCCGGAGTGGCCGCCCTCCTCCCCTCGTGTCGCGGTCACTCCGGGTCCGGTACCTCGTCCGGCGCATGAGTGAATCGACAACCAGTGAGTGGTTCTACGAGGGCATGCCCTTCTGTACCTCGCCCCATGCGTACTCGACGGCGTCGCCCAGAATGTCGACGATCCGATCGAGCAGCTGACGATCTGCGATGAGCGGCGGCGAGATCTGGACCACCGGGTCGCCGCGGTCGTCGAGTCGGCAAAGCAAACCGTTCTCGTACAGACGGGCCGAGAGAACCTGACGCAGCAGCCAGTCAGCCTCGGCGCCTTCGAATGTCTGCTTGGTGTCGCGGTCCTTGACCATCTCAAGAGCGAAGAAGTGACCGACTCCCCGCACGTCTCCGACCAAGGGAACGCTCAGTAGGTCGCGTAGACGTTTCTCGAGGTACGGGCCGTTCTCGCGCACGTTCTGAACAACACCTTCACGCTCGTAGATGTCGAGTACAGCGGTACCGATAGCGGTCGAGACCGGGTGACCGCTGTAGGTGGTTCCGTGGTTGTAGAACGCCTTACCGGTGATGAAGGGCTCGGCAACTCGATCGTGCACGATGACGCCGCCAAGCGGAGCCATCGCGGCAGTCGCGCCTTTCGCAAAGATGATGAAGTCAGGCTCGATGTCGTAGGTGATCGAGCCAAACCACTCGCCGGTACGGCCGAATCCCGTGATCACCTCGTCGGCCGCCAGCAGGATGCCGTACTTGTCAGCGAGCGATCGAAGTCCGGCCCAATAGCCCGAGGGCGGCGTGAAGCACCCACCTGAGTTCTGCACCGGCTCGGCGATGATGAGCGCGACCTCTTCGGGGCCGGCGGCAATGATCGCCTGCTCCATCTCTTCGATCAAGGCTTGTGTGAACGCAACCGGATCATCACCTTTGGGATGGCGATACGCGTTCGTCTCGCTGACATGTGTGACGTCGATCGGCAGCGGCTCGAAGGGTGCGCGACAGAATTCGATGCCGGTGAACGACAACGCTCCGAGACTGGTGCCGTGGTAGGCGGTGTTGCGCGCGATGGCCTTCTTGCGCTGCGGCTGCCCGTTGGCCTGATGCCAGTTGCGGGCCATCTTCCACATCGACTCGTTGGCCTCACCGCCACCGGTGGTGAAGAAGACTCGGTCGAGGCCTGGAGGCGTGAGCTGGGAGATGCGCTCTGCGAACTCAGCGGCACGGGGGTGCGCCACGTACCAGGTGGAGGTGTAGGCCAGCTCTTCCATCTGAGCTTTGGACACGGCCCCGATCTCTGAACCGAACGAGTGACCGAGGTTGGCGCAGTACAGACCTGAGAGACCGTCGATGAATCGGCGGCCGTGGGCGTCGATCAGCTCACAGCCCTCGCCGCGCACGAACACCGGGATCTCGGCGTCCTTGTAGTTGCCCATGTCGGTGAAGTTCAGGAGCAGGTGGTCACGTACCTGCTTCTGCACCACGTCTGCATCGACTGGCTGCCCCGGACCCGTCATGACGCCTCTTCCATCGCTTGTCCTACCTGCTGATTGGGTGGTGCCGAGCTTCCGCACCGGTTGACCGCTGGCTGACTGTTCAGTCAGGATACTCCCCGCGTCCCCCTTGACATCCAGCCACGCCAAGTGAAGGAATCCTGTGAGCTCCGACGGCGCGTCCACGTCCCTTTCGACACTGTCTCCCGCCCATGCCGAGCTGCAGGCTCGAGCTCGCCGTTATGTCGACGAGGTGCTGATTCCGCTCGAGGAGAAGGCTGAACGCGCCGGTGGCCCCCTCCCTGAAGGCGACGTCGCCCGCATCCGGCGCACCGCCTTGGATGCTGGCCTCGCGGGTGGATTGCACGATCCGCAATACGGGGGTCAGGGTTGGGGCACCACCGAGTGGCTCCTCGTTGAAGAGCAGTTCGGGCGCAACACCAACGGTGTGAGCTGGTACATGCCAACCGCGTACAACGTGTGGAAGTCGGCAAGCCCCGAGCTGATCGATCGCTGGCTGAGACCTGCGCTGCGCGGCGAGCTGCACGACGCGTACGCGGTTACCGAGGCGGAGGCCGGCTCCGATCCCTCCGGCATAAGCACGGTCGCACGCCGCACCGACGACGGCGGCTTCGAGATCAGTGGTGAGAAGTGGTTCGTGACATACGGATCGGTTGCTGCGGTAATCGTGGTGATGGCCAACGTCATCGACGGGGACGACCGTTTGCCAACCTTGTTCGCGGTGCCGGCAGACGCGCCCGGCGTCTCGATCCTCGACGACCCGCCCTTCACGCACGCCTATCCCCACGGCCACCCAACGATGCAGTTCGACAAGGTCAAGGTGACCAGCTCGGACGTCATCGGCGGCGTTGGCCAAGGTGACGAGCTGCAGCGCCTGTGGTTCACCGAGGAACGAATCGGGATCGCGGCGAGGTGCGTCGGCGCCATGCAGCGGCTCATCACCGAGACCACCGAGTGGGCGATCGACCGCCGGCAGGGCGGGTCACGACTCATCGACTACCAGGGCGTTTCGTTCCCGCTTGCCGACTCAGCCGCCGACGCCGCAGCCGGACGACTCATGGTCTTCGAGATCGCGCGGCTGAAAGAAGCCGGAGCTGATCCAAAGCTCATCCACGGTAAGGCGTCGATGGCCAAGCTCTTTTGCTCAGAGGCTGCCAACCGTTGCGCAGACCGTGCCGTTCAGATCTTCGGCGGACGGGGCTATATGCGCACCAACGTCGCCGAGCGCTTCTGGCGTGAGCTGCGAGTAGACCGCATATGGGAGGGCACCAGCGAGATCCAGCGGTTGATTGTCGCGCGCAGCCTCGAGCGCCGCGGCGTCGACGCGATGCTCAGCTGAGCCCGCTGACAGCCTCGGCTAAACGTGGACCTCTCGCGGCTCTTCGCACCCGCATCTATCGCTGTGGTCGGTGCTACCGACCGACCCGGTTCATACGGCAACGCGGCAGTCCGCAATCTGCTCGATGCAGGATTCGCCGGTCAACTGATCGGCGTTCATCCCACTCGCACTGAGGTCTGCGGCGTCCGGTGCGTTCCTACCTTGGAGGACGCCGGGCCGATCGACGCCGTGGTCGTGGCCACTCCGGCTGACTCAGTGCCGGCCATCCTGCAGACGGCAGGGGCGATTGGCTGCGGTGGCGCAGTCGTGTTCGCCGCCGACTTCGCCGAGACTGGACGCACTGATCGACAAGACCTGCTGGTCGCTGCTGCACGACTTCACGATCTTCCAGTGATCGGACCCAATGGCAACGGGCTTGTGTCGGTTCACTCGCGCGCCCCCATGTGGGGTGACGGAGTCACTCTTGGTCAGGCTGGCGGAGTCGCACTCATCACCCAGAGCGGAAACCTTGGCGTTGTCGCGCTCGCCAGTCGCCGTGGGATTGCGTGGCACACGGTGGTCAGTGTCGGCAACAGCGCCGTTGTGGACGCCGCACGCACACTGCACCATCTGGCTGGCGTCGACGGAGTGCGGTCGGTGGCCCTCTACCTCGAAGGTGACGGCGACGGGGCTCGGTGGGCTGAAGCGTTCGCGCGCTGCGCAGAAAACAACGTGCGACTGGCGGTGTTGAAGGCGGGTCGCAGCACTGCCGGCGCTGCCGCCGGTGGAGCACACACCGCGGCTGTTGCAGGCGACCACCGCATCTACGCGGCACTGGTCGAGGAGGCAGGCGGCGCCTGGTGCCACGACCCTCACGAGCTTCTCGAGACCGCGAAGCTGTTGGCCACGCCGCGTCCGAGCCGTGCCGGCGGGCTCGCAGCAGTGACGTGCTCGGGTGGCGACTCGGTCATCACTGCCGACGAGGCGGATCGGCTAGGCGTCCCGCTCGCCGAGTTGTCTTCAGAGACGGTGCAGCGACTGGCAGACCTGCTTCCTGACGGGGTCGTCGTCACGAACCCGCTGGATCATACGAACATGTTGTGGGCCGACACCTCGGCGGTTCAGGCCTTGTGCGAGACATTGGCAGCTGACCCTGCCGTCAACCAGGTGCTGTACGTGCAAGACACGCCACCTGACCTCACGCCGGATGCTGCGGCGGAGTGGAAGGCGACTCGAGACGGACTGGTCAACGCAAGAATCCCGGGCATCGGCCGCGCTGTCGCCTCAGGACTCCCCGAGCTCATGCCCGAAGAGGTCGCCGAAGATCTGACGGCATCTGGGGTGACCGCGCTGGGTGGTATCCCGACAGCGCTGCGGGCTCTCAAGGCGCACACCCTCACGTCCGCCTCTGCCCAACGGCTACGAGACATTTCCACCGGTGCGGTGGCGGTTTCACCCGGCGACTGGCTCGCAGAACACGACAGCAAGAACCTGCTCGCGAGACACGGCGTCACTGTGCCACTCGGTCACGTGGCGACGTCGCCCGCTGACGCTGCCAGCGCGGCTCACTCGCTAGCGGCACCGGTCGCGTTGAAGATCAGCCACTCAGAGATTCAGCACAAGAGTGACGTTGGCGGGGTTGTGCTCGGGCTCACTGACCCCGGGCGAATCTCGGTCGCCGCCGAGCAGCTGTTTGCGCTGAAGCCAGACGGCGTGGTTCTGGTCGAGGCCATGGCAGCCGCCGGCACCGAGTTGCTCGTGTCCGCGACCCGCGACGGCGTGGTCCCTTCGTTGGTGATCGGCACTGGAGGGATCTGGACCGAAGTCCTTCACGACGTCGTGGTTATTCCGCTGCCCGCTGACGCCTCGAGAATCGAGAAAGCACTCCGTTCGCTGCGAAGCTGGCCCATGCTCGCGGGCGGGCGCGGTCAACCACCTGTTGCTGTGTCGGCCCTGTCTGAGCTGGCCGCCGCAGCGGGCCACGCACTGCTCGAAGAACCACTGTCACTCATCGAGCTGAACCCTGTGATCGTGACAGCTACCCAAGCGGTCGCAGTAGACGCGATCGTTCGCAGGTAGCACCCTCCTGCATCACCTCTACGCGAGCGACTTCATCACAGCCCGTGCCGCAGCGCGTCCGCACATGCCATGCACTCCTCCACCAGGGGGCGTCGACGAAGAGCACAGGAAGATTTTCGGATCCGGGGTGGCCCACGGCGTCAGCGACAGCCGCGGCCGCGCCGCCATCTGCCGCCAGTCCGAGATCCCGCCGGCGATATCGCCGCCTACATTGTTGGCATTGTGCGCCTCGAGGGCGGCTGGACCCATGACGTGGCGGGCCAAGACTCGATCGCCGAAGCCCGGAGCGAATCGCTCGATCTGCTGCTCGATGCGCTCGGTCATGTCGACAGTGCACCCATTCGGAACGTGGCAGTACGCCCAGAGGGTGTGTTTGCCCTCCGGCGCGCGCGAGGCGTCTGCACCCGAAGCCTGAGCGAGCAGGACGTACGGACGATCGGCCACTCGGCCACGAGCCACCTCACGTTCTGACCAGACCATC
Organism: Actinomycetes bacterium; assembly: GCA_045807485.1. Taxonomy (GTDB): domain Bacteria; phylum Actinomycetota; class Actinomycetes; order JAHEKZ01; family JAHEKZ01; genus JAHEKZ01. The sequence goes on along the minus strand of JBJMHG010000157.1, from coordinate 13,355 downwards.
TCGTCGAAGCTCGCACCAAGATGCACCGTGCCGGCGTCGGCAAGGGCCTCGTCAATCCACGGAACGGCGGCGTCCAACGCCCAGTCGACCTTGAAGACACCTGCTCCGTACCGCCAGGTGGCAAGTCGGCGGCGGTAGCCGGGCGAGAAGCGCTCGCCGGCGATCCGGAGCAGCTGACGTGGGGTGACGTCGAAGAGCACCGCTCGGGCGGACGGAACATCGTCAAGGTGAGTAATGCGGTGCCCAGTGCGGACCTCACCGCCCAATGACTGCAAGCGACTCACTAGCGCATCTGCGATCGACTGTGAGCCACCGACCGCAACCGGCCAGCCGACCCCGTGTGCAAGTCCTCCCAGCAACAACCCGACCGCGGTTGTCAGCGGTTCGGAGAGGTCGAGCGTGGCGTGTGATGCGAGTCCGGCAAAGAGTGCTCGGGTGTCGGGCTCGCGAAAGATCGCCGAGGTGAACCACGTCGTCGGCCACACGCCTGCCACGCCGAAGGCACCAGTCGTCAGAGGCGTTCGCGGCGGGATGGCCAAGGGTTCAAGTACACCGTCGGCCAGTGACTGCCAGCGGCGCCCCAAAGCGCCAACTGTGCGGTCCCACGCTCCCGCGTCCCGACCCAGCTGCGCGATCGTCTGTGCGATGTCTCGATGAAGGAACAGCGACCGACCAGGTTCGAGCGGATGACCGAGCGGAATCGCCGGATGTGCCAGTCGCAGTCCTTCGCGCTCGAGCCGCAGATGACGAAAGGCCGGCGATGCCAGTGCCAAAGGATGGGCAGTAGAGCACACGTCGTGGTGGAAGCCCGGGAGGGTGAGCTCTTCGGTACGCGTTCCGCCGCCGTAGTGCTCAGCCGCCTCGAGCACCACCACTCGCCAACCAGCTTCAGCCAGCGTGATCGCCGCAACCAGACCGTTGGGTCCGGAACCGACGACAACGGCGTCCACGTCAGGAGCTCGGCTGGCATCGGACTGGCTCACGACCTCCACTCTGTCAGAGCCTTTGCCTTCCCGACCGTGGGGCCGTGGGTGCGATCAGGCGCCGCGTCATGACACCAAGGCGCGCAGCCGGTCGGTGTTGGCGCGTGCGAGCTGCCGGAGCATTCCGCCGACACACCTGCCGTTGAAAATGGCGAAGTCGTCGAACACATGCACGCCGGGCGAACGCCGCACTGCAACGGCTGCGTCTCGAACTTGCGCAAGCTGGTCGACGCTCATGTCCAGCCGTTGTTCGTCCGGCTGGTAACGAGTTCCCACTGGGTAGTCGACTCGGGGCTTGGTCGTCATCTCGATGTGGCACCCCAAGACGGCTGTCACCGGCCGCGTCTCGGTGATCCTCACCAGCTCGTCCAGAGTGTCCACAAACGAGTCGATGTCGTCCACATAGAGCCGTCCTGGATAGACGGTGTCACCCGTCAGCAAGAGACCGGTCCATGGGTCGTACACCGAAATGGACGCCTCATGATGCCCCGGCGAGCCCGTCACCTCGAGGACCCGGCCGCCCAAGTCGAAAGCGACGGTCTGTCGCGGCCATTGCGTGAATCCGAAGAACTCGATGACAGACTCAACGTCCTTGCCGACGACCTGCGTGTTGTGACGATCATCGAATTGAGGGTCGCCATTGACGTGGTCACCGTGCCCGTGCGTATGCGCCACCACGAGTCGGTAGGCATCGGGCGCAGCAGCGTCAGCGAAGTTGGCGTCCAACCATTCCGTGATCAATCGGTCGACGGTAGATCGAAGCGGCATGACTTTGGTGTCTGAGACATCTCCGGTGTCGAGGAGCAACGCGCAGTCATTGCCGAAGATGAGGTAGAGGAAAGGCGCCTCGTACGTGAGCTGTTTGCTCTGACGCAGGATCACTGTGTGGGCGTCAAGCCAGTGCACCTGGATCGGGGGGTCAATGATGCGCGACCTACGGGGCTGCCCGTGTATCCACTGCACCTCAAGATCTGGCTCGATCGGCCCGCCTGTGAACTCCGTCACGTTCGAGCGTCCCTCCGTCAGGTGTCCCTGACAGCGTAAGACCCAGTGCGTTGACCGGATCGGCGGCCAGGCGAAGGCGCCAGTAGCATCGACCACGGCGAGACCGCCTGGCTCGCACACCGTCGCGATCAGATGCTCCCGCCCGGAGCCTGCGGCACAGATCTGACAACGGAGGCGTCTGGTGCCCACCGCACCCGCTGGAACCCTCTATCGCGGACGCGAAGGCATGTGGTCGTGGGTGGCGCACCGCATTACCGGGGCACTGACCTTCTTCTTCCTCTTCGCGCACGTGCTCGACACGGCGCTAGTGCGGGTGTCACCAGATGCTTACGACACCGTCATTGCCACATACAAGAACCCGGTCGTCAACCTGCTCGAGGTTGGCTTGGTCGGCGCCGTTCTCTTCCACGCGCTCAACGGTCTTCGGATCATTCTCGTCGACTTCTGGAGCAAGGGCCCCAGGTACCAGCAGGTCATGCTGTGGTCGATCGTCGGCGTGTGGCTGGTTCTCATGATTCCCGGCGTTTACTTCATGCTCGAGCACACCGTCACGTCAATCTTCGGGCAGGCGTGATGTCTGATTCTGAGGCAGCCACCTCAACCGAGACAGCACCTGCACCGGATATACAAGCACCGCGTTCGCAGCGCGGGTTCGGATCGAGTGGGAGATCCAATGTCGAGCTCTACTCGTGGTTGTTCATGCGTATCTCCGGTGTGGTGCTGCTGTTCCTGGTCCTGGGGCACCTACTCATCATGAATATCCTCGACGGAGGAGTGCAACGCATCAACTTCGCCTTCGTCGCCGGTCGCTGGTCGTCTCCCTTCTGGCAGGTGTGGGACCTGCTCATGCTCTGGTTGGCGCAGCTGCACGGCGGTAACGGGCTGCGAGTCATCATCAACGACTACGCCGACCATGACATGACCCGGCTGCTGCTGAAGGCAGCCCTCTACTCGTCAATGGTGCTGATTCTCGTGACCGGCACTCTCGTGATCTTCACCTTCGACCCGAACCTCAGCTGAGGACTCACATGGCTGCTTCCACTACTCAGGTGCACAAGTACGACGTGGTAATCGTTGGCGCGGGAGGTGCCGGCATGCGGGCAGCCCTTGAGTCGAGCAAGAGGGTGCGCACCGCCGTGCTGACGAAGTTGTACCCCACCCGATCGCACACGGGCGCCGCGCAAGGTGGCATGTGCGCTGCTCTTGCGAATGTCGAGGAGGACAACTGGGAGTGGCACACCTTCGACACGATTAAGGGTGGTGACTACCTGGTCGACCAGGACGCCGCCGAAATCATGGCGAAAGAAGCCATTGATGCCGTCCTCGACCTCGAGAAGATGGGCCTGCCATTCTCGCGCACACCGGAAGGTCGGATCGACCAGCGCCGATTCGGGGGACACACCCGAAACCATGGTGAGGCGGCGGTGCGCCGAGCCTGCTACGCCGCTGACCGCACCGGTCACATGATTCTTCAGACGCTTTATCAGCAGTGCATCAAGCAGAACGTCGAGTTCTACAACGAGTTCTACGTGCTCGACTTGCTGATGAACGACGGTGAAGTCGCCGGGGTCGTGGCCTACGAGCTCGCATCAGGTGAGCTGCACGTCTTCCAGGCCAAGTCGGTCGTCTTCGCCACTGGCGGATTCGGCCGGGTGTTCAAGACCACATCCAACGCGCTTTCACTGACCGGCGACGGCATGGGAGTGGTCTGGCGGAAGGGTCTGCCGCTCGAGGACATGGAGTTCTACCAGTTCCACCCCACCGGCCTCGCCGGGCTAGGCATCCTTTTGACCGAGGGCGCCCGCGGAGAAGGGGGCATCTTGCGTAACGACTCCGGTGAACGTTTCATGGAGCGCTACGCCCCCACGATCAAGGACCTCGCGCCCCGCGACATGGTGAGCCGGGCCATCTACACCGAAGTGCGCCAAGGTCGAGGATGCGGGCCGCACAAGGACTACGTGCTGTTGGATCTGACTCACATCCCTGCCGACCAACTCGAAGCGAAGCTTCCCGACATCACCGAGTTCAGCCGCACGTACTTGGGAATCGACCCGGTCACCGAACCAGTGCCTATCTACCCCACAGCGCACTATGCGATGGGGGGAATCCCCACCGACATCGACGCGCGAGCGATGCGTAGCAACAAGGGCATCATTCATGGCCTCTACGCGGCCGGCGAGGTGGCCTGCGTCTCCGTCCACGGGGCAAATCGCCTCGGCACCAACTCTCTCCTCGACATCAACGTCTTCGGACGCAGGGCTGGGGTGGCAGCGGCCGACTACGCCGTGACCGCGCCCTTCGTCGAGCTGCCGCTGAATCCAGAAACGGATGTGCACACATTGCTTGACCGGCTGCTCGACGGAGAGGGCGGTGAACGGACCGGCGCGATCCGGCAAGCTCTGCAGCAGACGATGGACGATCACGCGTCGGTCTATCGCACCGATACGACGTTGAAGCAGGCAGAAGTCGACATTGCCGAACTGAAGCGCCGATACCTCGACGTCACGGTGCAAGACAAGGGCAAGCGCTACAACACCGACCTGCTTGAGGCCGTCGAGCTCGGCTTCCTGCTAGATCTTGCGGAGGTCGTCGTCGTGTCGGCTCGCGCACGCAACGAGTCTCGCGGTGGCCACTTCCGTGAGGACTACCCCAACCGTGACGACGTGAACTTCATGCGCCACACCATGGCTTACCGTGAGGCTGACGCCGAAGGAAACGCCCAGATCCGCCTGGACTACAAGCCCGTGACCGTGACTCGCTACCAGCCGATGGAGCGCAAGTACTGATGACCACAACGTTCGAGGGTCCCGCCATGGACGCCTCGCCCGAAGATCCAGTGGTGCGACACCGCACGGTCACCTTGCGAATTCGGCGCTATAACCCCGAGAACGGCATCACCGACCCGGCCTGGCACGACTACCCGGTGCAAGCGCTGCCGACCGATCGCATTCTCGATGCGCTCAACAAGATCAAGTGGGAGCAGGACGGCACCCTCACGTACCGCCGGTCTTGCGGTCACGGCATTTGTGGTTCAGATGCGATGCGGATCAACGGACGAAACCGGTTGGCGTGCAAGACGCTCATCAAAGATCTCCCCATGGACAAGGCCATCACTATCGAGGCGATCAAGGGGCTTCCGCTCGAAAAAGACCTCGTCGTCAACATGGAGCCCTTCTTCGAGGCTTACCGAGACATCAAGCCGTTTCTGATTACCGAGGGGCATGAACCAACCCGCGAGCGTCGGCAAAGTCAGCATGACCGCGAGCGCTTCGACGACACCACCAAGTGCATCCTGTGCGCCGCGTGCACGACCTCGTGTCCGGTGTTCTGGACCGACAACCAGTACTTCGGGCCAGCCGCCATCGTGGGCGCTCATCGATTCATCTTCGACAGTCGCGACGAAGGGGCGTCCGAGCGACTCGACATCCTGAACGACCGTGAAGGCGTCTGGCGGTGCCGCACCACTTTCAACTGCACCGAGGCATGCCCGCGCGGAATCGAGATCACCCAGGCCATCCAAGAGGTGAAGCGAGCCTTGATCTCGCGCCGGGTTTGACCGGCCAGCTGTGGCAACGTCCTCGCCACCTTCTCGGCGTCGCCGTCGGGGGGGTCGTGGTCGCGATCCTCGCGCTGGGGATGTCCAACCCATCGGCCTCGGCCGCAACCGCGTCGCCGACGATTGACCCACTACGCGCCAACCACGGCGTCGTGGTCCAAGGCCATACTCCGCCTGCGATCTCGGCGAAGTCCTGGATAGTGGTGGATGCCGACAGCGGTGACGTGCTGGCAGCCAAGAACGCGCACACCCGACTTCGACCGGCCAGCACCTTGAAAACGCTCACCGCGGTCACGCTGCTTCCGCGACTCACCCTTGACGACGAATACCGGGTGCGCTGGGAAGACGCGCACGTGACCGGAAGCGCAGTGGGAATCGTCCCGGGTTCCCGCTACACGGTCGATCAGCTCTTCTACGGCTTGATGCTGCCAAGTGGGAACGACGCAGCACGAGCACTTGCGTCGGCCAACGGCGGCCTTCCCGCCACAGTGCGGGAGATGAACGCAACGGCGCAGTCGCTCGGCGCCACAGACACACACGCGGTCAACCCGACAGGTTTGGACGCCCGCGGCCAGCTCACGTCGGCGTTCGACCTCGCGCTCTTCGCACGCCAGGGCCTCACGAACAAGAACTTCTGCCGGTACGTGAGCACGACCTCGACCTCGTTCCCGGCTCAGGAACCCAAAGGCAATCAGAAACGCAAGTCGTACATGATCTATAACCAGAACCCACTACTGATCAACGGCTACCGCGGCATTATGGGAGTGAAGACCGGGTACACAACCCAAGCAGGACGCACCTTTGTCGCCGCCGCGCAGCGTGGCGGACAAACGCTGATAGTCGCGCTGATGGGAATCGTCGAGCCTTCTGAGACTGCTGCCGAGCGCCTACTGCAGTGGGGATGGACTCATGGTGAGGCAGTGACGCCGGTCGGCTCGCTGGACGCCGCAGTTGGCGTCGTGCCTGCCGGCGCCGAGCCCTCCAACGCCACACACCAGACCGCCGACCCGGCCGTCACGGCCACTCCGCCTCTGGCCAACGCGAACGGGGTCAGCGCGGGCGAGTCGCATGGCCAGAGCATTGGCCTGAGCGTGCTGCTGTGGGTGTTCGCGGGAGCGGCCCTCATTGCGGCTGGTTGGTGGCTCCAGATGCGGCGGCGTCCGTAGGGAGCGCCGTGGGAAGGGCGATGTCATCGCCGTGCCGCCCGCCGTACGCAACTTGCTCTTGAGTCGCCGGCGCTCCCTCGATGACCGCCACCCAAGCCGCGAAATAGAGCATCACCGCCGACGCGAAGTAGAGCAAGACCAGGAGCGCGGCCGCGATGGCGAGAGTGCCGTAGACGGGGTTCGACAGCGTGGAACCCACCAGCACCATCGACATCTGCGTGAGCACTACCAACGTGATGCTGGCCCATAGTGCGCCCAGCATGGGGGCGCGCCACTGCCGGTGTGGTCGGCTCCACCAAGCGACGCCATACAAGATCGCCAGAACCAACCACAGGATGCACGCGGAGAGCGCGGGCGCGAGTGCGGTCACGATCCGCGCCTTCTCCGCGCTCAGTCCCAGCCATTCCAGCACCGAAGAACCGACCACTTGAAGCAGCACCGAGCAAACCAAAGCGAGGAGCAGAACCGTACCGATGGCCAGCAACGTCACCACGTCCTGCGCTTTGCTGATCAGAGCGTTTCGACTGCGGTGCATCGCTCCCTGCATGCGACGAACACCCTCGATGCTCGCGCTGATCCAGCCGAGGCCGGTCAGCACGAGCGCGATGACACTGACGGCTCCTGCTGTGGACGTAGCGTGCGCAACGTCCTGGATGTTGACCGCTCCCCCACCACCCTGCGGGTCGAAGAGCAGCGGCATGCTCTCTTTCAGAAAAGTCTCCACGTCAGCCTGCACACCGGGAAAGTGCTGCAGGGCTGCACCGAAGGCCATGAACCCCAAGACCAGTAACGGAAACACCGACAGGTAGGCGAAGAGCGCAATGGCCGCCGCCCACCGCATGAAGCGCAACCCGTCCGCTCGCGAGTACGCCCGGATCAAGGTCCTCAAGACCGGAAGATTGGCAACCCGGACTCTCATCGAGGCAAGGTGCCCGAGGAGCCGATCCTTCACACGCTGCCCCCTGCCGAGCCCCACAGTGGAAAAGTAGCTATTGGCTCCCAGACTCCATGGTCGGCGACCTCGTACCGCTCGATGCGCTCCACATCGAAGGTGCAGTTGAAGTCGCTGAAATCGGACTCCGCGCGATCGTGGATCTCGTCAGCCAACTCCACCGCCAGGGTCACATGCGGGTGGTATGGAAACGGCAGCCCACGTTGCAAGGGTCCGGATCTGACGGCAAGTTCCAGCGCCTCGCACTCACCGGCCCCCTCATCGACCACGAGGTACGAGGTCTGGGTGACCGGCCGAAAGGTGTCAGTGCCACTAAGACGGACGCGGAATGTTGACTGCCCATACGCGACATCACGAAGGTGCTCATCGACCAACCGAGCCTTGTCCAGGGAAACCTGCGTGGGAGGAAGCAACGTGATGTGCGTGGGGATCGTCCATGCCAAGTGGTCCCCATACTCCGCCCGACGCTCTTGAATCATGATTCCCCAAGGCTCCGGCACCGTGAGGGCGACACCAATGGTCAAAGGTTCAGCGCTGGTGATCTTCATGAGGCCGCTGACCGCCCGTCAGCGACGGGGCGCCAGGAAACCGATCCGGTCGTAGGCGGCCTTCAACGTCGGGTCGGCAAGGACATGTGCTCGTTCAGCGCCGTCTGCTAGCACCTTGTCGAGCAGCTCTGGGTTGTCCATCAGCTCCCAGACACGTTGCTGGTACGGCTCGACGAACGAGGCGAACGCTTCACCTACGTCTTTCTTCAGATCGCCGTATCCGCGTCCGGCGTAGTCGTCGGCAACGGACCGGGGTTCGCGGTCGGTCAGTGCGCCGAAGATGGTCAGAAGGTTCGACACCCCGGCCTTGGTCTCAGGGTCGTAGACGATGTCACGTCCGCTGTCGGTGACCGCTGAGCGGATCTTCTTGACATTCGCCGCCACATCGTCGAGCAGATACAGACAGCCGGCTCCGCCCAAGCTCTTGCTCATTTGCTTGTCGGGTTGCTGCAGATCGAGAATCTTTGCCCGGGCCTTCACGATGTGCGCTTCTGGCACCACAAAGGTCTCACCGAAGGTTGCGTTGAAGCGCTGTGCGAGGTCACGGGTGAGTTCGATGTGCTGCCGCTGATCCTCGCCGACCGGTACCTGGTCGGCCCCATACAAGAGGATGTCTGCAGCCTGAAGGACCGGATAGGTGAACAACCCGACCGTGACCCGGTCGAGCTGCTGCCGAGCGGCCTTGTCCTTGAACTGGGTCATTCGGCTGGCCTCGCCGTACCCAGTAATGCATCCCAGGACCCATGCGAGCTGTGCGTGCTCTGCGACGTGGCTCTGCACGAAGAGGACGCTTCGTTCTGGGTCGACCCCAGCGGCAAGATATTGCGCCGCGGTCACGCGGGTGCGGCGTCGTAGCTCCTCGGGATCATGGGCCATCGTGATGGCGTGCTGGTCGACGACGCAGTACACACACTCATGGTCTTGCTGCATGGCGACCCACTGCGTCAGAGCGCCAAGGTAGTTACCCAGGTGCAGTGAGTCTGCCGTGGGCTGCATACCGGAGAAGACCCGCGGATGTGACTGCGACATGGCAAGAAGTCTCTCAGACTTGACCACAACCGCGACCAAGGCCTGTCATTGAGTGGCGTGCGTTCCCGGGGTGACACGGATCCGGGAGGCACGGCGTCCCTCAACCTCGACGACCTCCAATCGGTGGCCGTCGACCTGAATCACATCAGCTAGTTGCGGAAAGCGGCCAAGCCGGTTGACCAGGAAGCCGGTCGCTGTTTCGTAGGGACCCTCGGGGAGCTCGACACCCGTCTCGTCGTGGAAGTCCTCGATGTTCAACAAGCCGTCGACCTCGACCACTTCCCCGACGCGCGTGGTCTCCGGCTCGTCAACGTCATACTCGTCGCGAATGTCTCCCACGATCTCCTCGACGAGATCCTCCAACGTGACGATCCCGGCCGTGCCGCCGTACTCGTCGACCACGATGGCCAAGTGCTGGCCCTCTCTGCGCATCTGCTGGAGCGACTTCAGCACTCGGTTGGTCCACGGCAGCATCAACACGGGACGCGCCAGCTCGGCGACACGCACCGTCCGACCCCTCAGCTCAGGATCGAACAGGTCTCTCACGTGCACGAAGCCGGCCACGTCGTCAGCGGATCCCCGTACGACGGGGTATCGCGAGTGCGGCATCTTGGCGGCGTCCTTCAAGGCCTTGAACAGCGGCGTCGACGCGTCGAGAAAGTCGACCTCCGTACGAGGGACCATCACCTCGCGGAGCTGCTGGTCGTTGGCAGTAAACACCTCTTCCAGCAGTTGACGCTCTTCCTCGTCCAGGTCAGAGTGGCCGGCCACCAGTTCGCGCAGCTCGAGTTCGCTGATCTGCTCTCGTGAGGCTTTGGGATCGCCACCAGCGAGGCGCACCACGATGTTGGTCGACTGCGAGAGCAGCCAGATCAACGGGGTCGAGATCTTCGCAATCCACTCAATGACGGGCGCAGCCAAGAGCGCCAGCCCCTCGGCGCGCTGCAACGCAAGTCGCTTGGGAGCCAGCTCGCCCAGCACGAGCGAGAGGTAGACGATGACGAGCGTGACAGCGACCAGCGAGAGGGCTTTGGCTACTCCTGGGGAAAGCCCCCAGTCTTCGAGCACGGGCGTGACGTCGTCCGCGATGGTCGAGGCGCCGAACGCCGCAGAAAGGAATCCCGCCAACGTCACCCCGATCTGAACGGCGGAAAGGAACAGGTTGGGGTGCTCGTGGAGCCGTTGCACGGCTCGGCCGCGTCCACCCCGTTGCGCGAGCTGGGCGACCTGGCTCTCGCGTAGCGACACGAGGGCGATCTCGGCGGCTGCGAAGAACCCGCCAATGAGCACAAAGCAGAGGACGATCGCAACGTTGACCAGCAGGGAGCTCATCGCGGTGCTCCAGCCCCCGTGGCCCCCGCGGTACTAGGAGGCTCCATCGCACCAGCGTATAGGTCACATCACCGACGTACCTGGAGCGCCGGTCAGCCCGTACGAGTGCGGTCAGAGTCGGTCGGTACGTCCAACGGCATCAGAGGTGGTGGGTTCCCGCCAACTCCCCCCGCGTCGGCGCCGCCGTCGACGGTGACCACCGTCCCTGTGACGTAGCTGGCAGCGTCCGACAGGAGGAAGGCGATCACCGAGGCCACCTCGTCGGGCCGCCCGAGGCGTTTGAGCGGGATCGTTTCGACCCACTCGTTGACGATGTCGCCGTACTGCTGCAGACCTTCGGTGGCCACCGTGCCCACGCTCACGCAGTTGGTTCGGATGCCGTAACGCGACCACTCCAAGGCGAGCCCGGTGGCGAGGTTCTCGACCGCCGCCCGTGCGGACGCCCCGTGGGCAGCACCAGGCATACCGCGTCTTGGGCTGAACCCTACGAAAACAACCCCACCGGAACGTTGCGGAATCATGGCTCGACTAGCGACCTCGCATGTCATCGACCAAGCGGCCTCGACAGCAAGGCGATGCACTGCGCGAAATCCGTTGAGCGAGATGTCTTCGGCGTTCGCGGTGAACTGACCACCGGCGTTGTTGACAAGTGCGTCTATCCGGCCCCCCTCGTCGAGTACTCGGCTCACGAAGGACTCGACCTGTTCTGGTTCACGGATGTCGCAAGGTTCGGCCAGGCAGACGCCCCCGGCCATCACGACCTCCTCTCGTACCGCCTCGAGAGGTTCCCGGCGGCGTCCACAGATTGCGACCTTGAAGCCAGCGCGTGCAAGGTGCAGGGCCGTAGCGCGCCCGATCCCCGTGCCACCACCTGTGACGATCGCGACCCGATCAGTGACGCGCAGATGCATGTCGGTGCTCATCGACCCACTTTGGCAGTTGATCGCACGTGAGTCACCGAGTTCGCTGGCTCGGGCCAGCCCATAATGGACACGTGAGCTCCTCCCCCGAACGCATCGTCATCACCGCTCGGGCTCCCCTGAACGGCACGCTTCGGGTACCAGGAGACAAATCCGTCTCACACCGCGCTCTGATGCTCGCAGGTATTGCGCGGGGCACGTCCACCATCACGGGCCTCTCAGCTGGCCTCGACGTGAAGAACACCAGGACGATCATGGAGGCTCTTGGGGTTCAGATCCACGAGGCGGCAGATGCAAGCGGGCCGTCGACGGGAACTCTCACCGTCACTGGTGGAGCACTCAGTGAGCCGAGCACCGTCCTGGACGTCGGCAACTCTGGCACCGGCGCCCGCCTGCTCGCCGGACTCTGCTCCGGGCAAGATTTCCTCAGCATCATCAGCGGTGATGCCTCCATCTCTACCCGCCCCATGGATCGAGTGACTGAGCCGCTGCGTGCAATGGGGGCCTCAGTTGATGGACGCGGTGAGGGCCGGTTCACGCCGTTGGTGATTCGCGGAGGTCACCTCCATGGCATCGACTACACCCCGCCAGTCGCGAGCGCTCAGGTGAAGTCGGCGATCTTGCTTGCGGGACTCTTCGCCGATGGGGTCACTGTCGTCCGCGAGAAGGTGCCGACGCGGCGCCACACTGAGGAGCTGCTCAGCGAGCACGGCGTGACGGTGAAGTCGGAGACCGACGACGGCGGCAGCAGCGTGATCGAGCTGCACCCTGGGGCCGTCGAGCCCGGAAGCTTCGTCGTGCCGGGCGACCCTTCACAAGCAGCGTTCTGGATCAGCGCTGCCGCTGCGATCCCTGGATCTGACGTCACCGTCGAGAACTTGTACCTGGCCCCTGAGCGGAGCGGATTCCTGGCGGTGTTGCTCGACATGGGTGCAGACCTCGAAATCGATCGCGCTGTCGGGACCGTGCGCGCCCGCGGCACCGAGCTGCATGGCGCGACTGTCGTCGCGTCCCAGATGTCCGACGTGATAGACGAAGTGCCGGCGCTGGCGGTAGCTGGTGCCTTCGCGGTATCAGGCACTCTGCGGTTCGAGGCCGCCGGCGAGCTACGAGCCAAAGAGAGCGATCGGATCGAGACCGTCGCTGCAGCGATCACCGCACTTGGTGGTGCCGTCAGCACCGGACCCGAGTTGCTCGAGGTCAAGGCCCAGCCGTTGGGCGCTGGAAGCATCGCCTCCCATCACGACCATCGGATTGCGATGGCAGCTGCCATCGCCACTACCGGCATGCCCGCCGGCAGCAACGTTGAGATCGACGACTGGTCGTGCGTCGCGACCAGCTACCCGGGCTTTCTCGACCAGCTCACCAGCCTGGTTGGTTGACCGAGCGTCAGGCTCAGCCGCGTTTGACCTGAAGATTCTCGTCAAGCGCTGCAAGAAAGTCTTGGGTATCCATCCACTCTTGATCCGGTCCAACCAGCAGCGCGAGGTCTTTGGTCATCTTGCCGCTTTCAACGGTCTCGACGCACACGGCTTCAAGGTCTGAAGCGAACGCCTTGAGCGCCTCGTTGCCGTCGAGCGCCCCGCGGTGCTGAAGTCCACGCGTCCAGGCGAAGATCGATGCGATCGGATTGGTCGAAGTCGGCTTGCCTTGCTGGTGCTGGCGGTAGTGACGCGTGACCGTGCCGTGCGCGGCCTCGGCCTCTACGGTCTGGCCGTCGGGCGACATCAACACTGACGTCATCAGGCCGAGGCTGCCGAAGCCCTGTGCCACCGTGTCGGACTGCACGTCGCCGTCGTAGTTCTTGCAAGCCCAGACATAGCCCCCTTCACCGGATCGACCAAGCCGGCGCCGAATTCGTTGT
>JBJMHG010000156.1:0-25068 GCA_045807485.1 Actinomycetes bacterium | reverse complement strand
CGTCCCGGTCGGCTCGACGATGAAGGCCTTCACGATCGCGGCGGCTCTGCAGAACGGGTTCACTCTGGCCAGCACCTTTGACGGAAACTCACCGTTCTACATCGAGGGTGATCCCAAGCCCGTGTACAACCAGGGCGACGCCAGCTACGGGTCGGCCATTTCACTCGAGTACGCCACCGAGCAGTCGGTTAACACAGCGTTCGTCGACTTGACTCAGCAGATGGGTCCAGAAGAGGTAGCACGCTCGGCCAACAACGCAGGACTCGATACCAAGCACCTGGACGCCTCGGGCCCGCGAGTCACCTTGGGCTCGGCGGCATACTCGCCGCTGTCGATGGCCAGCGCCTACGGAACATTTGCCAACGAGGGGCTTCGCACTGACCCGCACGTCGTGCAGCAGGTGTCGGATGCAGATGGTCAGGTTCTTTACGAGGCGCAGACTCATGGCGAACGCGCCTTCCCGCCCGGCATCGCGAACGAACTGACCTATGACCTGACCCAAGTGGTGACCAGTGGAACGGGAGCTACTGCAAGCAACTTGGGGCGTCCAGCCGCAGGCAAGACCGGAAACCAAGAGGGCCTGACCGCGTGGTTCATCGGGTACACGCCACAGCTGGTCACCTCAGTGGCGTTCCATCGTGAGTTGGGTAAGGACAAACTCGCACCGCTCAACTACGTTGCCGGAATGCCAGTGTTCACCGGCGCCGGATATCCGACCTCGATCTGGACGGCGTACATGACTGCGGCTTTGGAGGGCAAGCCGATCGAGTACTTCCCCGACCGTCCCTATGTGACTCCGACCCCAACGCCAACTCCGACGCCGACCCCGGCTCCGACTACCTCGTCGGCAAGTCCGAAGCCGTCGCCGTCGACGAGTTCGGCGTCGCCATCGCCCAGCAAGACGACCACTAAACCTTCACCGAGCGAAACCGCATCTCCTTCACCGAGTGACAAGGGGCAAGGTGGCGGTGGCGGCGGCGGATAGCAGCGCGCGTGTTCCTGGGATCGTCCTGCCTTCGCAGGACGATCCGATTGTGCGGGGTGCCACCACAGCCATCGGTGGTCCGATGGGTCGACGTGCGCGTGTGTTCAGATCGTGGTGGAGTCCGGTTCGTATCTTGCTGCTGGTTGCCATACTCGCGTCAGCTCTAGGCGCCGCGATCGACTCGCCCTGCATCGGCAAGTCATGGACTGACAACTACGAACAGTTCTCTCGCGGCTGCTACAGCGATATGGCCCATCTCTACTGGGACCGCGGACTCGACGAAGGGCTCATGCCCTACGTCGAAGACCCTGCTCAAGTCGGAGACGAAGACGTCGAGTACCCAGTTCTGACCGGTGCCGTCATGTACCTGACTGCCCAGCCGATCTCGCACGCATGGAACGCCGACACCCGGGCACGGGTCTTCTTCGGTGTGAATGCCATCGCGATCGCCCTGCTTCTCGCACTCACAGTATGGGCAACGGCGCTGACCGTGCGCCGAAGACCATGGGACGCCGCTATGGTCGCGTTGGCACCAGGGATGATTCTGGCCTCGACCATCAACTGGGACCTCTGGGCCGTCGCGGCAACGGCTTTGGCGCTACTGGCGTGGGCGCGACGATATCCGGTGTTCGCTGGTGTGTTGATTGGCCTTGGCGCCTCGTTCAAGTTCTACCCAGTGCTGATCCTCGGGCCGCTGCTGATCCTGTGCCTGCGCGCGGGCCGCTTGAGGCAGTGGGCCCTGACCTTCGGCGCTGCGCTCTTCATCTGGCTGGCCGCCAACGTTCCAATCATGCTCGCCCGGTTTGACGGGTGGAAGCGGTTCTATACCTTCTCGTCAGAGCGCGGAGCCGACTACGGCTCACCATGGTTGGTCGCACGCGACATGTTCCACTTCGATCCTCCGGTCGATCGGCTGAACCTCTGGGCGGGCGGTGTTCTTGCCGCGTCGTGCCTTGGCATCGCCGCCTTGACGCTCATGGCACGGCGGCGTCCAAGGTTTCACCAGGTCGCCTTCCTCGCGGTGGCGGCCTTCGCGCTGACCAACAAGGTGTACTCACCGCAGTTCGTGGTGTGGTTGATTCCGCTTGCAGTGCTCGCGAGACCGCGATGGCGAGACTTCCTGTGGTGGCAAGCGGCCGAAGTTCTCTACTTCTTCGCTGTGTGGTGGTACATCATCTGGGCCGCCACTCCTGAAAAGGGGCTTCCCGAGAAGTACTACTGGGCGGCGATCGCGGTGCATGTCATCGCAACGTGCGTCTACGCCGCATTCGTAGTGCGAGACATTCTGCAACCTAAATGCGATCCGGTACGAAACAGCCTTGGCGAGGACGATCCTGGCGGAGGCGTCCTCGATGGTGCGCCAGACCGATTCGTCCTCAGGCGACGAGAGTCACCAACGATCGAACAAGGGGCGCGCGACGATGTCATGGTCGTACACGGTCGTCATTCCCACTGACCGAAAGAACCCGCCCGCGTCTTCGCCGCCGACTCCGCTGGCCGGAGTAATCGTCGTCAAACGCGCGTGACTCCAGCCGCGTGCCTGGAATCGCGCCAAGGACTCGAAGAACAGCGCACGCCCGACGCCGCGGCGCCGGGCGGAGCGGGCCACGCCCAACATGCCGATGTGACCGGCGAATGGCCGCATCGTGTCGACGAAGTTGACCGAGATGCCCACCGGCTCGGACCCCCGGTATGCCATCAGAGACAGTCCTCGGAGTGCAGTGGGATCGTTGCGCATCATGTGTTCGAAGTCGTCTCTGACGATGTACCAGTTGCTTCCGGCGGTCGGAAAGGACTGATCCAACATCGAGAATCCATCGTCGACGTGCTGTGCGACGTCGAAGGTCTCGATCCTCAGGTCCTCCGCCAGCGGGGGAGCTGGCACTTTGTCGACCGGGATCTCGAGCAGTGCCAGTCTTCCGGTGCGTTTGAAAGCTCGGTCGTACATGACGTCGAGCATCTCTTGGTCCTCGGACGGCACCGTTGCCTGAGCGATCGCGTCCGGAAGGATGCGAGGTCGTGCCTTCAGCACACGCAGTGCGCTGTCGACCAGGATGGCGACGATCTGCGTCCGGTCTGTTTGAAGTGGGATCGCCAAGTCAATACGGCCAACGTCGAAGGGCTCGTAGCAGCGGGTGTGAAAGCCAGCGATCGTCTCGCCGTCCCGCATCACGTAGCGGTCATCCCTCGTGGGGTCGGCAGTTGCAGTCACCAGAACAGCGCGCATCTCTTCCAGACTCCACAGCGGTTCCCCGGTGAAGGCTTCATGGTGGTCGTTGGCCAGCCGGGTGAACGTCTCGGCGTCTCCAACGTTGCCTGGTCGAATGCTCAGCGGCATAGCTATTCCTTCACCAGCACCAGATCGTCGAAGACCGGTTTCATACCAACGGCGCTGTAGAACGAGTAGTCGTTGTCGTCTACGCCCATCCCCAGCACGGTCGCCATCCTTGCGTGAAGCCAGCCGCGGCTGCGAAACCGGTCGTACGATTCATACGTCATGGCCGCGCCTATCCCTTGACGCCGTCGCCTAGGCAGGACGCCGAGTGCGGCGATGAGCCCGGACAGAGGCTGCATGGTGTCGAGAAAGTTGAGCGCCAGTGCCACCGGCCCTTCAGCATCGCGCGCGATGAGCGACAAGCCCGGGAGCGCCGTCGGATCATTGCGCATGCAGTACTCGTAGTCGCGCCGCGACATGTGCCAGGCACCCAGCTCGGGTGGGAAGGTCTGGCGGATCACCTCGTAACCGTCGTCCAGATCGCTGGGGATGCTCAACGTGCTGAGAGTCAGATTTGGGGGAAGCCGAGCAGCCGGAGCATCAAACACGTCGGCCTCGAGTGTCGTGATCTTCTGGAGCACGCGGTAGCCGCAGCGCTGTGCAACGTCGATCAGGGCGGTGTCTTCGCGGGGGAGTAGAACGTCGACGGGGGCACCGGCAGCTATCACTGGGTGCGATCTGACGATCCGCTCGCCGGCGCCCAGAAGCTGCTGAACGATCTCGTCGCGTTGCCGGCGAGGGGGAACAGCAAGAGTAAGCGTGCCTTTGGTGTAGGGCTCGCTCATGTGCACATGGACGGCGGCGACGGCTTCGCCATCGATCTCGAGGTAGCGGTCGTTGTCGATGGGGTCGCCAGAGGCACTGATCAACGTGGCAGCGAGCTCGTCCTCCTGCCAGAGGTCTTCACCGCGCAACCATTGGTACTGAGCGTTGATGAGGCGGGTGAAGGTCGCGACATCACGGGCGCCGCCAGGCCTGATCCGCATGTCACCACCCCTCCGGAAGTGCAGCTTGGCCCCCCGCACCTCGGGGCGCCAAAGTACCCCAAGGTCAGTGCAAGACGACCTGGTCGAAGGTCGCAGTCGTCATGCGCACGTCAACAGGAACTTCGGCGCCAACGACCGGTGGCTGGACTCCTGAGGGCAGCCAGACCATCGAGACCTGCATATGCGGGGGCTCGGCGAACCACCGGCGCTTTCCGCCTATGTAGAAGGGCGAAAGCGCCCGGCCTCCTGCCTCGAGCGTTCCCTCACCAGCCACTTTCACCCGTGAGATGAGGCCACGAACCGATCGCGGCGCCGACAGCGCCACTCCGTGGGAAGTGCCACCACCCACCACCAGTAGATGGCCGTCGCCTGCAGCGTGTCGTTGCCGGTATCCGAACCGCTGACCTCGGCGGACTGAGTGAACGGCCAAGACTGTCGCCCTGGCTTGGTAGGCGGTGCGCTCACCCAGCCACAGCGCGGTGCCGATGCGAGGCCGGAAAGTGGTTTCGGGATGACGCCGGTGCAAAGTCGCCAGTTCGGCGTCCGAGACATGGCTGACCCAGAGCGTGCCGGTCGACAGCTGGTGCCGACGTAGCGTGCTCACCCAGCTGCTGATCTCATCGACCCGACCGAGCTCGCCGTCGTCGATCGGGAGGTGCAGCGCAAAGCCCTCGAGAGCGATCTGCTTCAAATCAGGAATGGCATTCGCGAGCGAGTCTTCGTCCAGCCCGAAGCGACACATCGACGTGAGCAGTTCGACGACGGCCCTGTGTGGGCGACCCGCGAGTGCCCGCACGGCTTCGGGCGAGGACACCGTGAAGATCAGCCGGTCGTCTGCCTGCGCTTCGCCGTCGATGGCGGGGTGCCAAGGCGTGAGCACCAGCACGTCGCCTCTGAACGCGTCGTGGACGAGGGCGACTTCGTCGAGTGCCCCGACCGCGAGGGTGCGACATCCCAGCACCTGGGTCTCGGCTGCCAGGGTTGCGAGCCCGAAGCCGTATCCGTTGCCCTTTGCCACCGGAACAATGTCAGGCAGGCGATCGGTGACCGCGCGGAGATGGTTCCGCCATGGCGCTGCTTCAACGTGCAAGGAGAACAAGGTCAGCGCCGTCCCATGTAGTAGGTGAAGGCGCGATGGAGCACCTTGCTGATCGGGAAGTCCCACTCACCCACGTACTCGATCGCGTCACCGCCTGTGCCGACCTTGAACTGAATCAGACCGAAGAGGTGGTCGTCGGGGTCAAGCGTGTCGGTGATGCCACGCATGTCGTAGACCGTCGCTCCGCCCGCATGAGCGTCTTGAATCATCTGCCACTGAACAGCGTTACTGGGTCGGAGCTCTCGTCCTTGGTTCGTCGACGCGCCGTATGAGTACCACGTGTGCTGTCCGACCGTCACCGCCGTTGTCGCAGCGAGCAGGCGTCCGTCGTGGTGCGCGAGGTACAAGCGAATGCGAGCGGGGTCCTCACCTTGCATGTGGTCGAACATCCGCCGGAAGTAGCTGAGCGGACGCGGCGTGAAGCGGTCGCGTTCGGCGGTCTCGACATAGATACGGTGAAAGTCCTCTAGATCGGAGTCGGCACCGACGGTGACTTTGACTCCTGCCTTCTCGGCTTTGCGCACATTGCGACGCCACAGCTGGTTGAAGCCGGCAAACACATCGTCGAGTGAACGACTGTCCAGCGGAACTTGAAATACGTACCGGGGCTGGAAGTCTCCGAATCCCGCTTCGGAATCCTGACGCGTCCATCCGGCCGCCCGTAGCGCGGTGATCAGCGCGGACCCCGTATCAGAGGTCGCGTCCGGGGGAACGTCAGAAAGTCGCTTGGCGTCCCCCGCAGCTATCGCGTCCTTGACGGTCTTGGCGTGCCAGCGCCGCGCTTCGACAGGCGGACCCATCTTCACCGAGAAACAGCGGCGAGCTCGCAGGTGCGCCAGCAACGGCGTCGTGATGATCTCGCAGTCGTACCGCTTCCAGTCGACGACTGGGCCTTCAGGGAGGTAGGCGAGACTTCGTTTGATGCGCGGGATCGATCTGTACAGGACCAGGCCGGCGCCGACCAGATTGTCCCCGTCAAACCAACCGAGGCTTTCATGCGTCCAGTCCTGCTTGAGCGCACCCCAGGCCGGCGTCTGCAGAAAGGAACCACTCTTCGCGGTGACGAGCGCCAAGTGTTCATCGGACCTGATGGGTCGCACCACCAGCGATGAACTCACGGCGGTCAGCCTAGTGGCGGCCCGACGACTGCGATTCAACAGAACGAAGGGCCCCTCCCGCAGGAGGAGCCCTTCGTTCTAGTGCTGATAACGGAGTGCTCAGGCCGGAAGGGTCACTGTGATCGTCGTGTTGGACACGACCACCGTGCCGGCTGCAACTGTCGCCTCGCGGCTGGAAGTGCCAGCCAGGTTCTTGATCACCTTGAAGCCGCCCAGGTTCGAGTCTCCGAACAAGCGCACGTAGACCTCACCGTTGGCGCCGCTCAGGTTGTCGCCGTAAATCTGCTGACTGATCTGTGCGTTGGGCTGACCCGCGACGATGCCGGCGCTGTTGGCAGCGTCGAAGCCACCGGTGGTGAGAGGCCGCACGATGGCGTTCTTGACCGGCGTGCCATCGGCGTTCTGCACCTTGACGGTCAATGTCACCGTCGCCGGCAGGTTCACGTTCCACGGCGTCGTGCCGTCGGCAGATCCATCGATCGTTGCCTTGAACGACCGGGGGATGTTCGTTGGTGGAGCAACCGTGTTCGACAAGGACCTACCGCTGATTCGTGCGAAGACGTTGCCTGCCGCGACCAGGCACGAGAACGCACCGCCCGCGGTCGTGGGAGCGCTGGCCGAGTCGACCTGTCCACCCGCGGACCGAATCGCAACCTTCAGGTTGCCCTGGCCGGTAGCAGTTGAGTCCTTGACGGTTCCGGCCTGTGCCACGGTGGACGGCACGAACAGTGTCATCGACGGTGTGACTGTCGAGTCCTTGATACCGCTGCGTGCCAGGTAGTCGTTAACTTGTCCACCCACCGTCTGCGAGAAGGTGCCGCAGAGGCGTCCAAAGGTCGTGTCGGCGAACACTGACAGTGCTGCCTGACCAGCCGCATCCGTCAGGGCGCCAGTGAACTCCTGCGTAGGAGCTACTGCAGCCGCGCCTGCGAGGACGACGGCGGGGTTCGCCGCGTCGCTGTCGGCACTGCACTGAGTGATCGCAGCGCCCTGCACAGGTGTGCCCGAAAGGCCGACGTTGGCGGTCACCGTGGTGGTAGCAGGCAGCGAGAAGTTGAGAACTGCGTTGGCAGCGATGCTGGTCGAGATGTTCTTGACCTGCCACACCTGCGGCAGGCCGGCCGCTGGAGCCGCGGCGCTGCCCAGGGTGATCGTCGCTGCGCCGGTCTGGACCCCACTGATGGAGAAGGTGCCGTTGGCGGCGGTCGTGGCGTTCTTAGTCTGCGTGCCGACCTTGACGGCAACGGTGACACCGGCGACGGCGGCGCCACCGGAAGTCTTCACCGAACCGGAGATGTTCGTGTTCGCGGCATTCGCGACTCCGACGAACCCAGTGCCGAGTAGGCCAGCGGCCACCACCGTGGTGATGGCAGCCGACCGGCGCACAGAGCGCCATGTGGAAAGCGACATAGAGGCGTGTCCCCCCAAGGGATGTGGAATGGGTCTTCGCACGTTAGGCGGAGCGGGGCAATGCCCGTTGTCGAATCGGTGGAGATCCGCCGATCGGACGAGGCCCTTACTGAGCGTGATGAGTCCGCTACAAGTCAAGGTCGACGACGATGGGCGCGTGGTCGCTGGGTCCCTTGCCCTTTCGGGCATTGCGGTCGACGTAGCTGTCCTTCACCGCGGCTTTGAAGGGTGTGTTGCCCAGCACGAAGTCGATCCGCATTCCCATCCCGCGGTGAAACGCCCCGTCGCGGTAGTCCCAGTACGTGAACGGGTGGTCGCCTTTGAGGGCGCGTGGGAAGACGTCGTGCAGCCCGAGCTCGGTGATCGACTGAAACGCTGCGCGTTCCGGTTCGGTGACGTGGGTCGCTCCGATGAACTTCGCCGGGTCCCACACGTCGGCGTCCGTGGGGGCGATGTTGAAGTCACCCATGACGGCGAACGGTGTGGTGGCTGCGACCTGGTCGCCGAGGTGTTTGGTGATGGCGCCCAGCCACTCGAGCTTGTACCGGTAGTGCGGGTCGTCCGGCGTCCGACCATTGGGCACGTACAACGACCAGACGCGCACCCCGGCGCACGTGGCACCCATCGCCCGCGCCTCGAGAGTCCCCGAATCGGGAAACCCTGGGTCGCTCGCGAAGCCCCGCTCGACGTCCGCGATGCCGACCTTGGATATGACCGCGACGCCGTTCCAGCGCCCTTGGCCGAAGTGGGCGACCTCGTAGCCGATCTCTTCGAACGGCAACGCTGGAAACGTGGTGTCAGCGACCTTGGTCTCTTGGACGCAGAGGACGTCGGTACCAGTCAGCTCGAGCCACTCGGTCACGCGGGGCAGTCGGGTAGTGATCGAGTTGATGTTCCAGGTGGCGATCCGCATATGGGGAGCCTAGGACCGCATCCGGACATCCACAGCACGGCTGCGGCTGTGGTCGCCCACAGCGGATTTCGTCCTCGTTGCGCCGCCGGGTACCCTCGACAGGCTGGTCTCGGGTCATGTGCTCGGGCCACACCGCACGCATCGCCCTCCTGTCACGGAACGTCCGTGGCCGTATGAGTCCAGAGGAGGTGGAGAACGCATGCGTCAGTACGAGCTCATGGTCATCCTTGACCCCGACCTCGAAGAGCGCACGGTTGCTCCCTCGCTCGACCAGTTCCTCAACGTCATCCGCCAGGATGGCGGCAACGTGGAGAAGGTCGACATTTGGGGACGCCGCCGGCTCGCTCACGAAATCGAGAAGAAGAGCGATGGCATTTACGCCGTCATCGATATGCAGGCTCAGCCGGACGCGGTCAAGGAACTCGACCGTCAGCTGAACCTCACCGAAGCCGTCCTGCGGACCAAAGTGGTCCGCAGGGACGGGAAGTAGGTCGGCATGGCTGGTGACACCGTCATCACAGTGGTCGGCAACTTGACCGACGACCCCGAGCTGCGCTTCACGTCGTCCGGTGCCGCGGTCGCCAACTTCACCGTTGCGTCCACGCCCCGGTTCTTCGACAAGCAGAGCAACGACTGGAAAGACGGCGACGCACTGTTCCTTCGCTGTTCGATCTGGCGTCAGGCTGCAGAGAACGTTGCCGAGAGCCTGACCAAAGGCGCCCGCGTCATCGTGCAAGGACGCCTCAAGCAGCGTTCATACGAGACGCGCGAGGGCGAGAAGCGCACCGTCTACGAGTTGGACGTCGACGAGGTCGGACCCTCGCTGCGGTACGCGACGTCCAAGGTCTCCAAGGTCTCGCGCTCAGGCGCTGGGGGCGGCGGATTCGGTGGTCAGTCGCAGGGCCAGTCCTCAGGGCAGTCGTCGGCTCCCGCCGAAGACCCCTGGGCGTCCGCGCCAGCAGCCGACGACGAGCCTCCGTTCTAGTCCGCACCCACCCCCTGACCTCAAACACCCATCCCCGCTCACGCGGGGCCCTGAACTCACAGGAGCACCACGATGGCTAAGCCCCCGCTGCGCAAACCCAAGAAGAAGGTCTGCCAGTTCTGCAGGAAAGACGCCCAAGTAATCGACTACAAGGACACGACCTTGTTGCGCAAGTTCGTCTCTGACAGAGGCAAAATCCGTGCCCGCCGGGTGACCGGCAACTGCACACAGCACCAGCGTGACATCGCCATGGCAATCAAGAACAGTCGCGAGATGGCACTCATGCCGTACTCGTCGACGGCTCGCTGACAAGAGGTGTCGAGATGAAACTCATCCTCACTCATGAGGTCGATGGCCTTGGCGCTCCCGGCGACATCGTCGAGGTGAAGGACGGCTACGGCCGAAATTTCCTCGTCCCCCGCGGTATGGCACTGCCTTGGAGCCGCGGAGGCGAGAAGCAGATCGTCGCGATCAAGCGTGCCCGTGACGCTCGCTCGATCCGCGATCTCGACCACGCGAACGAGGTCAAGGGTCAACTGGCTGCTCTGTCGGTCAAGCTCGAGGTGCGCGCCGGTGAGACCGGGCGCCTCTTCGGAGCGGTGACGGCGTCCGACATCGTCGACGCGATCACCTCCGCGGGCGGTCCTGCCCTCGACAAGCGATCGCTGCGAGTGGACGAGGCGATCAAGACGGTCGGCTCCCACAGCGTCACGGTGGCTCTGCATCCGGATGTGAACGCCGAGCTAGAGGTGGACGTCGTTCCCTCGGCCTAGCCGTCCAGCATGCGAAATGCTGCGGCTCGAATTGATGTCCACAGCCGGTGTACATCAACGTCGCAGGTCAGCGCCTCCGGTAGGGGTTCCCGACCTGGAATCCCCAGCTGCATCCCCAGAAGCGTCCCCCCCTGTCTCGGGGTTTCCCCCAGGTAGCTGGTCACCTTTCCCCAGGTTGTCCACAGGGCGTCTTTGTCCTGTCAGACCGGCCCTGTAGAACCGTCTCGGACCAGAACGATCCTGGCCACGGAGGCCGCTGTCGAGTCGGTCGTCGGTGATCACTGAACGTACCGCGGAGGGTGCCGAGTGACGGTTGCTGAGCTGCCCAGCCGCGGCGAACCTGACTTCAGCGCCGCGTTCGACCGCACCCCCCCGCAAGACATCGAGGCCGAGCAGAGCGTCATCGGCGGCATGCTGCTCAGCAAGGACGCCATCGCCGACGTTGTCGAGACGCTGCGCGGCGACGACTTCTACAAGCCCGCGCACCAGACGATCTACGAGGCCATCCTCGACCTCTACGGACGCGGTGAGCCTGCTGACGCGATCACGGTGTCCTCTGAGCTCACCAAACGCGGTGAACTGGGACGCGTAGGTGGCGCGCCGTACCTGCACACACTCATCTCATCGGTCCCCACTGCCGCCAACGCCGGCTACTACGCACGGATCGTCTCCGAGCGGGCGGTGCTGCGCCGGCTGGTCGAGGCAGGCACGCGCATCACGCAGATGGGATATGCCGACACCGGTGAGGTCGACGACGTGGTCGACCGCGCACAAGCCGAGATCTACTCGGTCACAGAACGGCGCGCCAGCGAGGACTACCTGCCGCTCGCAGAAATCATGGAGGGCACCCTCGATGAGATCGAAGCCAACGGGTCGCGCGGCGGCAAGATGGTCGGGGTTCCCACCGGTTTCACTGACCTCGACGGGTTGATGAACGGATTGCACCCAGGGCAGCTGGTCGTCGTCGCTGCCCGCCCCGGTCTTGGCAAGTCGACGCTCGGTCTTGACTTCGCGCGCTCAGCGTCGATCTCCAACGGATTGAGCAGTGTCATCTTCTCGCTCGAGATGACGCGCAACGAGATCACGATGCGACTCCTGTCAGCCGAAGCTCGGGTCGGCCTGCACCATATGCGTACTGGGTCGCTCAGTGACGACGACTGGACCAAGCTCGCACGCAAAATGTCAGAAGTGGCGAGCGCTCCGCTTTTCATCGACGACTCACCGAACATGACGATGATGGAGATCCGGGCCAAGTGTCGCCGGCTGAAGCAGCGACACGACCTCAAACTGGTGGTCGTCGACTACCTGCAGCTGATGAGCAGCGGCAAGCGCGTCGAGAGCCGCCAGCAAGAAGTCGCCGAGTTCTCGCGTGCCCTGAAGCTGCTCGCCAAAGAGCTCGAGCTTCCCGTCGTAGCGCTCAGCCAGCTGAACCGTGGTCCAGAACAACGCACGGACAAGAAACCGATGCTGGCTGATCTTCGTGAAAGTGGATCAATTGAGCAGGACTCAGACGTTGTCATCCTGTTGCACCGCGAGGATGCCTACGAACGAGAGTCACCGCGCGCCGGTGAGGCGGACTTCATCGTGGCCAAACACCGCAACGGGCCGACCGCCACGGTGACAGTCGCCTTCCAGGGCCACTACTCGCGCTTCGTCGACATGGCCCACGGCTGATCAAGGGGCCTAGCCGCAGGCGGGGCCCTGCGCCACGATGTCATCAAGGAATTGTTAGGCCACGAATCTCCGGGCCACGAGATTGGGTGTGCGATGTCACGCCTTCGACCATCGCGCCGGTTCCGCGACAGGCGCGACGCTGGCCAAAAGCTGGCTCGGGTACTCAAGGCCGTGGTCGATCGCGACGTGATCGTGCTTGGCCTGCCACGCGGTGGAGTCCCAGTTGCGGCTGAGGTAGCGCGAGTACTCCGAGCCCCGCTCGATGTGATCGTGGTTCGCAAGATCGGCGTTCCGTGGCAGTCCGAGCTGGCGATGGGAGCGGTCGGCGAGGACGGCGTGCGCGTGCTCAACAGCGACGTCGTTCGGCATGCTCGAGTGGCCGAACGCGAGCTTGCCGACATCAGCGCGCGTGAAATGCATGAGGTCGAAACCAGAGCCGCGCAGTACCGCGGCCGCCGAGCCCGCGTCCCGCTCGAAGGTCGCACCGTGGTGATCGTCGACGACGGGATCGCGACCGGCGCGACTGCTCGAGCTGCCTGCCAAGTGGCCCGGGGTCATGGCGCAAGCCGCATCCTGTTGGCGGTACCGGTGGCGCCGGTCGGGTGGACGCGCGACTTCGAGGGCATAGCCGATGAGTGCGTCGCCGTCGAGACGCCGCGAAATTTCATCGCGGTCGGGGCTCACTACACCAACTTTGACTCCACCAGCGATGACGAGGTCGAGTCATGCCTGGTCAAGCAACCTCCGCACGAAGAAGAGATACGGGTCCCCTGCGAGGGCGTCGTTCTGGTCGGCACGCTCACCCGGCCATCCCTACCGCGTGGTCTGGTGGTGTTCGCCCACGGAAGCGGAAGCAGCCACCTCAGTGTGCGCAACCGGCTGGTCGCGAGCCGCCTGGTGAGCGCTCGGTTCGCGACCGGCCTGGTGGACTTGCTGACCAATGCAGAGGCCGCTGAACGTGCCAATGTCTTCGACGTAGGGATGCTCTCGCAGCGGCTGCTGGTTATCACTCACTGGCTGCAGCAGCAGACAGCTCTAGATCGGCTTCCGCTCGGGTACTTCGGGTCAAGCACCGGTGCGGCCGCGGCCCTCGGTGCCGCTGCACAGCTGGGTGATCGGGTCAGCGCGGTCGTCAGTCGTGGCGGACGCCCCGACCTGGCGCGCTCCCTCCTCGGCACTGTTCGAGCGCCGACCCTTCTCATCGTCGGAGGTGCCGACCATCACGTCGTTGCGCTCAACGAGCAGGTGCTCGATGAGTTTCGGTGCCCGACTGAGCTGTCAGTGGTGCCGGGTGCAACGCACCTGTTCGCCGAGCCGAATGCCCTCGAGTCGGTCGCCGATCTGGCGGCGCACTGGTACCGCGAGTACCTGATAGCGCAGCAATAGGGGCAAACGGGACGGCCTTCAGTAACCAGAGGTAGTCGTCACATCACACTGTGAAGTATCGCTGACCGGTTAGGGCTGCCCACCCCCCGAACGATGCGCACGCGCTTTCGCCGAGCGTCAGAATGGCCTCTCACCAGCCGGTACGGTGTGCACAAACTTCAACCTCTGGGGGATCCACTCGTGCGGAGAGGCAGTCCACTCTTCAGCAAGGTTTCATCTGTCGTCATCGCCGCGGTCACTGTTGTGACCGGTCTGGCGCTAGCAACGCCAGCGGCCAGCGCTGACTTCAGCAATGTGATTCCGAGCCAAAACCCGATCGACATCACGCCACACGTGCTCAATAACCAGGCGCGCTCCATCGCCCAGGTCGGAGATCGGGTGGTGATCGGCGGAAGCTTCACGCAGATCCAGAATGCCAACAGCTCCGCCATTCTGGACCAGCCGTATCTATTCTCGTTTGATCCTGTCACCGGCAAGATCGACCAGAACTTCCTGCCGAACGTGAACGGCGAGGTGACCACAGTCCTCGCGCATCCGGACGGCAACAAGGTGTGGGTGGCCGGGGCCTTCAGCAAAGTCAATGGAGACGTGCACAGCCGAATCGTGCTGCTCAACATCAATACCGGCAACGCGGTCAGCACCTTCGATCCGCCGAACGTCAGCGCAGAGATCTCCTCGATGAAGCTCGCCAACGGTCAGCTCTACATCGGTGGAGACTTCGCGAGTATCGGCACCACGGCTCGCCAAGGGCTGGCCACGCTCGATCCAGTCACCGGTGCACTCACCGACCACATGCAGTCCGACATCAGCGGCACGTTGCAGCCCGGTGACGGGGTTCCGTCAGTAAAGGCGTTCGACATCTCCCCGGACGGCAGCCGGCTGGTTGCCATCGGAAACTTCAACACAGTCGATGGCCAGAGCCGGTCGCAGCTGGCGATGTGGAACACCTCGGGAGCGGTCGCAACGCTGCAGAACTGGGGCACGACGCGTTACGGAAACGACTGCAACCCGGTGTTCCCCACGTACATGCGCGACATCGACTTCGCGCCAAATGGCAAGTTCTTCGTAGTCGTGACCACCGGCAGTTATCGATTTGGGCAGATGTGCGATACCGCCGCCCGCTGGGACATGAAGGGCAGCGGCGTCAACCGCATCCCCAACTGGGTCACCTACAGCGGCGGCGACACGTTCACGTCCGTCGAGGTCACGGGCCCGATGGCCTATCTCGGTGGCCACTTCCGTTGGCTGAACAACCCGTACAAGGGGGACGCAGCTGGATCGGGTGCGTGGCCAACGGAGGGCCTTGCGGTGGCCGACACTCGCAACGGCCTGCCGTTCAGCTGGAATCCCGGACGCGACCGAGGCTTGGGAGTGTTCGACTTCCTGCCGACGGACTCGATGCTGTGGTCGGTGTCCGACACCAACAACTGGGCGGGGGAGTTCAGGCCACGCCTGGCGGGGTTCCCGTTCAACAGCAACCTGATCCCTGCGGACAACTTGGGCAAGCTTCCTGGAGACGTCTGGCAGCTCGGCAACATCCCCGGAGGCGGCTCCAGCGACCAACGCGGCGTTGGCTTTGACGGCACCGCTGTCCAGAGCCAGACCACTGCAGCAGGCGCAGAGAACTGGGCGAATGTGCGTGGGGCCTTTGCTGTCGACGGCACGGTGTACACCGCCTGGAGTGACAGCACATTCACGGCGCAGTCTTGGGACGGCTCGACGTTCGGACCGCCGCAGGACATCAACCTTTTTGCGGGTGACCCCAGTACTGCTGGCTACCCCAATAACTTCATCAATGATCTGGCCAAGATCACGGGTATCTTCTACGACCCGGTACGGGCGCGGATCTACTACACGATGCAAGGATCGACGACGCTGTGGTGGAGACCGTTCACCCCGGAGAGCCGAGTCGTCGGAGCGGCTCGCCGCTCGATCACCGCGAGTAAGCCGCTGACGCCGGCCAAGGTACGTGGCATGTTCATGACCGGTCAGCAGGTCTACTTCGGTGACGCGACCACTGGGGCGTTGAAGCGGGTGAAGCTGGTTGGCAACAAAATCAAGGGGCCTGCCACCGTTGTGAACACCCAGATCGATTGGCGTTCGAATGCCTTGTTCCTGTCCAGCCAGTCGGCGCAACTGGCAGACAATGTGGCACCGGTTGCCAGTTTCACCTCCTCATGCACGGGCTTGAACTGCTCCGTCAACGCAACCAAGAGCACGGACGCGGACGGCGTGATCGACGACTACGCGGTCGACTACGGCGACGGAACGACGCTCCATGGTGTGACCACGCAGCACTCCTACACCGCCGATGGCACCTACGACATCACCCTCACAGTGACCGACAACCGTGGAATGACCAGCACCAAGACCCGGCAGGTGACGGTCGCCCAACCGCCGAACGTCGACCCAGCCGCCGACTTCACGTTCAGCTGCTGGGGCCTCGACTGTGACTTCGACGGAACTGCAAGTAGTGACTCAGACGGGTCGATCGTCGGGTACACCTGGGACTTCGGTGACCTGGGGTCGGACACAGTCGACAAGCCCAACCACGTATTTGGGAGCGGTGACACCTATGACGTGTCGTTGACCGTCACGGACAACCGTGGCGGCACCGACACGATCACCCAACCCGTCGCAGTGAACCCGATTGCAACGTCTATCGACTACCGCGACTCGGTCAGCGCCGACGGCGGTAACAGCCAGCACGTTTCGGTAACCGTGCCCCAGACGGTACAAAGCGGCGACCTGATGCTCCTGTTCGTGACCAACGGCAATAGCCGGACGGCGACTGCCACGGGGTGGACCCAGCTGGACGCACCGCAGGTCGACTCGGAGTTGGTCACGCAGGTCTTCTACCGTTTCGCGGGTGGACTATCGGCAGGTTCTACCGTCACCGCCAACCTCGACGGTTCAGCTCCAGTAGTGGCGTCACTCGTCGCCTATTCGGGTGTCGACAGCCTGTCACCGATCGGTGCATCCGGTTCTCGAGACGAGCCGTCGACGGCGTTGGTTACGAACCACACGACACCGGGGGTCACGGTTCCCGCCGACGGTGCGTGGGTGCTGTCCTACTGGGCGGACCGCACGTCAGCTCTGTCGCCATCGGTCCCGACGACGTCATGGACGCCACCGGGCAGCCAGGTGCTACGGGCAGACGAGTTCAGCTCGAACTCAGACTCGCGGGTCTCCTCGCTGCTCACCGATGACGGCGGGCCGGTGCTGTCTGGCGTTCGGAGTGGGCTCACCGCTTCAACTGACGCTGCCTCCCGCAAGGCGACGATGTGGACCATCGTCCTGCGTAGTCAGTAGCAATAGTGCGCGGGCTGGCGCGAGCGTGCCATCCCGGGCCAACCGTGGTCGTGACGGCGATCTCGGTGTTGTTGGGACTGGGCGTCGGGCTGAGTTCGCGGCTGCTGCTGCTCGTAGGCGTCACCGTTCTCGTTGGGCAGCTGTCGATCGGCTGGTCCAACGACTGGCTGGACGCCGCACGCGACTCGGCGTCCGGGCGCACCGACAAGCCGACGACAACCGGAGACGTTGGCGTCAACCAGCTGCGTGCTGCCGCGTTGACGGCACTGGTGGTGTCGATCCCGCTATCGCTGCTCGCCGGAGTGACGGCCGGAACGTGCCAGCTGCTGTTGGTGGCTTCGGGGTGGGCGTACAACCTCGGCCTGAAGCGGGTGGTTCTTTCACCGCTCCCGTACGCCGTTGGGTTTGGTGCACTACCCGCCTATGTCACACAGGCCGGGGCGATGGGGGTTCAAGCGTGGATGGTGCTTGCGGGTGGGCTGCTTGGAGTCGCCGCCCACTTCGCCAACGCGGCGCCTGATGTCGTCGGCGACCTGTCGGTGGGCGTGCGGGGAGCTCCGCAACGTCTGGGTACAAGGGCGTCCTTGTTGGTCGCCCTTGCGTTGCTGGCGGCCGGAGGCGTGGCCGCGGTGATGCAGCAAGAGTCGGATGCCATGGCGGGGTGGCTTGCGGTTTTGGTACCACCCGCTGTTGGTGCCGCGCTCGTGGTGCGCGGTCAGGTCAAGCCGGTATTCCCACTGGTGATGTGCGCTGCCCTCATCGACGTTGCGGTCATCGTCGTCGCTGCATAACGATTTGCACAGCGATTTGCATGGCGCACGGTTGACCCTCTTGAGCACGGCAATCGGCACGGTACGGTGTGCGCGCCGACACGGGGGCATTGGGTTTCCGCGCGGTTGTTCCCGGGAGTTGCCATGCGCCTCGGTCGAACCCTTGCCGCAGTCGCCACCACCGCGATCTCGGTGTCCTTTCTCCCCGCGAACGCCGGGGCTGACGTCAGTTCCTTCCCGCCCTCCATCGACACCATCGTCCATGGCGACCTCGAGTCCTATCAGTGGATGCTCCCCGCGGTGAACGCCGAGCAGGCACATACCGTCGCAACGGGCGCTGGCGTGACCGTCGCTGTGATCGACACCGGCGTCGACGATACTCACCCCGATCTCGAAGGCCGGGTCGTTCCTGGCGCCTATGCCCAACGCGTTGCCCACACCAACAGGTTCGAACTCGTGCCAGCGACTACTACCGCCGAGACGGGCGACGACTGGTATTTCCACGGAACTCACGTGTCGGGCATCATTGCCGGCGACGATGACGGCAACGGCATCACGGGTATTGCACCTGAGGCGCAGATCATGCCGATTCACACGTTCCCGCGGCGTAGCTACATCCGGGAGATTCCGTTCTGGAAGCTGGTCGCTGCCTCGATCGACTTCTCGGTCGCGAACGGCGCAGATGTCATCAACATGTCGTTGGGCGGACAGTCCAGCGGGATCGTTCCGAGTGATCACACGCAGAGCTACCTCGACTCGCTCCAGGGAGTATGCGACGCAGTCGATGCAGCAAAGGCCGCTGGAACCGTGGTGGTTGCATCGGCTGGTAACTCAGGCGACTGGGGTAACCCCGAGCAGGTCCCCGGATCATGCGACGGCACCTTCACGGTTGCGGCCATGTCCCCAACACTTGACCGCACTTTCTGGTCGTCCTTCGATGCCGCCGTTGACGTGATCGCGCCGGGCGAAGACATCTTGTCGGCCGACTCGACGGTCGCAGACCGGTCGCCGACGCCGCATGTGTTCGCGAGCGGCACGTCGATGTCATCACCGGTTGTTGCAGGGGTCGCCGCACTCGTCCTCGAGCAGCACCCCGGCTGGACGCCGCAGCAGGTCGAAGACCAGATAACGTCCACGACCAAAGACCTAGGAGTGAACGGTCGTGATCCGCTCTACGGGTACGGCCTGGTGGACGCCGCAGCAGCGGTGGGCGCAGCAGCACCGGCGCCGAAGAAGCAGAACTTCTTCGAGACCTGGTACGAGCCGTCTTGGGGCGGAAAGAACGGCGAGGCCGTCATCTCATGGACCACCCCAGCAGCCGATCCGGTGACGGGTTACACCGTCAAGGTGTACACCGAGACGACGACGTCGACATATGACGTCGATGGCAACACCGTCCGCGCCAACGTTCTGCTGCCGCCGGGTGCCTGGTACACGGTGACGGCGCATACGACTTCGGGTGACGTCACGTCGTACCCCGGCAACCGGTACAGCCGCAGCGTCGGTGAACGACCGCCGAAGCTGGACGGTGCGAAGAACGTCCGACAGGGCGACCACATGGTGGTCTCCTGGGATCGTCCCGCCAAACGTGACGAAGACCAGGTCGACAAGATCAGAGCGATCGTCCACTTCAACGGCCGCGGTGGGGGAGCCGCCAAGCGCATCATCGTTGACCACGACCAGCCGTTCCCCACATCGATGAGCGTCAAACTTCCGCACTCGGGGCGCTGGTCGGACGCGCCTGTGCACTTGGTCGTGTACGACGAGGATGAAGACGGCCGGACCATCAGCGTCCGCGAGTTCATCATCCACCCCGAGTCAGCTGCCTTGTACGGATCGCGCATCCGGAACATCGACCACGCCGGCCCCGGTGCGGTAGAGGTGACGGGCGGAATGAGCTACCTGAACATGAAGCGGGTGTGTGGCAAGGACCGTTGCGCGGGCGACTCTGCGGTGCTGGCCATCGATCGTGGAAAGTCGACGCAGCGGATCAACGTGGTCTTCACCGATGCGGGCGTCTTCCACAAGATCGTCCACTTCGACAAGGGCACCGACCACCTGCGGATGCGCATCGTGGGTCCGAAGAGTCTCACCAGCGGACCGTTCCAACGCTTCTCACTGGGTGGAGGCGGCGGCGGGCACAATCCCTGTGGCACTGCGAGGGGAACCAACGGCTGCTGAGCCAGCCACTTGTCTGTGGTCAGAGCAGCTGCAGTGGGAACACCTCGAAGGACGAGGCCATCGGCACCCCTAGCTGGGTTCCGATCTGACGCGCCAGACCTTCGAGCATCTCTGCCGGATCGGGGGCGTCAGGTCCGAGCCCGCTGAGGTACGCCGCGTGGGCCCGCAGCGACGCCAAGCCAGCCTCGAACGTGTCGGTGACATCGACGGCGTGACGCGCGTCAGGTGATCCGCCTGCCCAGACCGCGCGAACTCCAGACCAGGGCTCCAGTCCGGCTGCCAACACGTCACGAAAGACCCAGCGGTTTCCGGCGTCGCGCGCGGCGTCCAAGGTGGCCCGCCCGCCGGCGATGTGGTCGGCCTGGTTCAGCATCACTCCGCCGTACGTCTCGCGAAAGTTTGTCGTGATGACGACGTCCGGTCGATGCCGACGGACGCTGGCGGCAATTGCGTGGCGTAATGGCAGCCCGTACTCGAGCATCCCGTCCGGAAAGCCGAGGAACTCGACGTCGCTCACGCCCACCGCAGCGCATGCAGCGCGCTGCTCGGCCTCCCGGAGTGGCGCGCACTCCTCCGGTGCGATTCCGTCAATCCCGGCCTCGCCGCTGGTGATCAGGGTGTACGCGACCTGCTTGCCTTGCTTGACCCAGCGTGCCGTCGCGGCAGCTCCGCCATATTCCATGTCGTCCGGATGAGCCACGACGACGAGCGCGCGGTCCCAGTCTTCGTCGAGTGGTTCGAGAAGCGAGCTTTGATCCATGCAGCGACCGTACCTGCTGGCAGGTCGTCGGACCCATGCGGTCAGAGGACCGACTTGGAGTCCTTCGCAGCGGCCGAGTCCTGCAGATGCACGACGAGTCCCCTACATGCCTGCTCGATCTGGTCGAGTACAGCGTCGAAGTCACCGGACGCGCCGTAGTACGGATCAGGGACGTCGAGCGACTCAGCGTCCGGATCGAACTCGAGCAACAACCTGATGTTGTCCGCGTGGAGCCGGCTTCGTGCCAGCTTCCTCAGGTCGCGCTGGTTGTCGCGGTCGAGTGCCACCACCAGTTCATAGTCGTCGAACCATTCCGGCTGAAACTGTTGCGCTTGGTGTTCGCTCGAGTAGCCGCGTTGAAGCAGCGCGTGCTGTGCCCGTCGATCGGCCGGATCGCCCACGTGCCATCCCCCTGTGCCAGCGCTACTCACCTGGACGTCGGACCTCCCAGCTTGCTCCAGCTCATGACGGAGAACAGCGGCAGCCATCGGAGATCGGCAGATGTTGCCCATGCAGACGAAGATGACGTTCATACCTGGGACCGGCGGAGGTCGCACACGAGCAGCGATGGTGACACCCGGGTCGCTCACCAGCAAGGAACCACGCCATCCGTTCGTAAGTTGGGCGATGGGCTTTAGATTCCAAAGTTCGCACCACGTTGAAGGTCCCAAAAGCGCTGTAGAGTGCGTCCGAGACAGCTGAATCGAATCTACCCTCAGAAGGGTCGCCCTCCATGTCGCATGACCGCGCCAGGCTCGCAGATCTCATCGGACGCGAACGCTCGACGTATGCAGCCAATCACCCGCGCAGTCGCGAGGCCTTCGACGCGGCACAACAGAACTTGTTCGGTGGAGTGCCGATGACCTGGATGGCCAAGTGGTCCGGTGGCTTTCCGCTCTACCTGGACGCCGCGCACGGCAATCGCATCAGCGACATTGATGGCTTCACCTACGTGGACTTCGCACTTGGTGA
Organism: Actinomycetes bacterium; assembly: GCA_045807485.1. Lineage (GTDB taxonomy): Bacteria > Actinomycetota > Actinomycetes > JAHEKZ01 > JAHEKZ01 > JAHEKZ01. The sequence goes on along the minus strand of JBJMHG010000156.1, from coordinate 3,469 downwards.
CACCGGTGCGATGGCCGGTCACTCCCCCGAACCCACCGTTCGTGCCATCACCGATCGCATCGGACGCCTGGGCGGCTTCACGACCATGCTCCCCAGCGAGGACGCCGCGTGGGTGGGCGCCGAACTGCAGCGACGCTTTGGTCTGCCGCTCTGGTCGTTCTCGCTGACCGCGACCGATGCCAACCGTTGGGCGCTGCGTCTGGCGCGGCTTGCGACGGGTCGACCGAAGGTGCTGGCCTTTTCGTACTGCTACCACGGCAGCGTCGACGAAACCGTCGTCGTGCTCGGGCCGAACGGTGAGACGTTGGCGCGTCCTGGCAATGCTGGACCGGCCGTTGATCCGTCAGAGACCACTCGGGTTGCTGAGTTCAACGACCTGGCATCTGTGGAGAAGGCGCTGGCCCATGGTGACGTGGCGGTCCTGATCACCGAACCCGCGTTGACCAACATTGGAATCGTTCTTCCCGCGCCCGGCTTCCTAGAAGGTCTCCGCGAGCTGTGCACGAAATACGGCACTCTGCTACTGATCGATGAGACCCACACGTTCAGTGCCGGACCTGGAGGTATGACCAAGGCAAACAGACTGGACCCGGACATCGTCGTGATCGGCAAGTCGATCGCGGGTGGCATCCCGATCGGAACGTACGGGATCAGCGAGCGGCTAGCTGAGCAGATCAATTCACACCGCGAGGCTGACCTTGTCGATGTTGGGGGCGTCGGCGGCACGCTGGCGGGTAACGCCCTTTCGATGGCGGCCGCGCGCGCCACGCTCGGTGAAGTGCTGACCGACGCCGCCTTCGTTCAGATGATCGAGCTGGCAACGCGGTTCACCGAAGGAGTGCAAGCCACTCTTGACAAGGCTGATGTGCCTTGGAGCATCAGCCAGCTAGGTGCTCGTGCTGAGTATCGGTTCGCCAGACCTGCTCCAACGAACGGCACGATGTCCAATGTGGCCGGTGATGACGACCTCGACGAGTATCTGCACCTCTACACCGTGAACCGCGGGATCCTGATGACGCCCTTCCACAACATGGCTCTGATGTGCCCGTCCACGACCGAGGCTGATGTCGACCTGCACACCGAGGTCTTTGCGCAGGCCATCGACGAGCTGTTTGGCGCATGACCCAAGAAGTGCCGATCGATGCTGTTGACCGTTCGATCATTCGCGCGCTCCAGGTCGATGGACGCGCTTCGTACGCCGAGCTGGCGTCGTCAGTAGGACTGTCACCGCCGGCCGTTCGCCAGCGCATGCAGCGACTCATGGAATCTGGGTTGCTGCAGGTCGTCGCGGTCACTGACCCGCTCAAGCTGGGCTTGCCAGTCATGGCTTTGGTGGGAATAGACGTTGAAGGGGACATTCGCAAGGTCGCTGATGCCGTCGGCGCGATCGACGAGGCCATATATGTGGTGTTGACCTCCGGCTCGTTCGACCTGTTCGCAGAGGTGGTCTGCGCCGACATGGACCAGCTCTTCACTGTGGTCAACGACCGGCTCAAGCGGATTCCGGGGGTCCGCGGAACCGAGTCCTTCGTCTACTTCGACATCCATACCCACCGGTTCAACTGGGGGGTGCCTGAGTAGTCAAGGTCAGCCCGGGTATCCACGACAATTAGTGCGGGACGGCACGGGGACCAGGACGAATCGGGGCGGTGGAAGCAGTGCGGCAACGAGTCGTCGCTGTCCTGCGTCGCCAGCTCACCTGGCGACATGTGATGACGGTCCTAGCTTTGGGCGTTGCCGCGTTCGTCGGTGCATGGCTCGGCCTTGTCCTGGGGGGCCACCGCACCGACACGGTCGGGCCACTGATCGTGACCTCCGAAGTACGTCTTTCGCTCACGGGTGACACGGACATCGACGTTCCACCGCTCGGTTCGATTTCCCTGGACACCCACGATGGGCCGCTTGCGCTCCGCGCCCAAGTCGAGGCCCTCAACGCTAATGTCACCGAGCAGACCTTGTCCGGCGATGTCCCTGACGCTGATTTTGATCAGGTACCCGATCAAGTGCGCAGTCTGCTGTGGAAGGTGTACGTACAGGCGCTCGCATGCGCTGCGCTCGGTGCGGCGCTTGCGGTTCTCATTGTTTCGCGACGACCGAAATGGGCAGCGATGGCGGCCGGCGCTACCGCTGGAGTAGTTGTCCTCTCCGGGCTCGCCGGAGTTGCTACGTGGAATGAGCGTGCACTGGCGCAGCCTCGATACAGCGGACTGTTGGTGTTCGTGCCGAGAGTGGTCGGCGATGCTGACACGATCGTGAACAACTTCGAGGCCTATGGCCAGCAGCTCGCCTCGTTGGAGCAGAACTTCGCGTCGCTCGCTACTTCCGCGAGTGAACTGCCGACCTTCCAGGCATCGCAAGGCGCGATACGTGCCCTTTACGTATCAGACATACACCTGAATCCCAACGTCTGGCCGATCATGAGATCGATCGTCGAGCAGTACAACATCGACCTTGTCATCGACACCGGTGACATCGCAGACCATGGGACCAGTTTCGAGAACAGCCTGCTCTCGCCTATCTCATCGCTCGGTGTGCCCTATGTCTATATCCGCGGTAACCACGACTCGGTGGTGACAGCCGATGCGATTGCGAACATGGACAACGCAGTCGTGCTGGACGACTCAATACGTGAAGTGGCCGGCCTCACCATCGCGGGCGCTCCCGATCCTCGCTTCACGCCCGACAAGTCAACCGAACCTACCGATGATTCAGTAGTCCGCTCGGGTGAAGAACTGGCTCGTGTCATCCAGAGCGCCAAAGAGCCCGTCAATCTCGCGATGGTGCACGACCCGGCGGCTGCCGATCCCTTGGCCGGCCTCACTCCGCTGGTGCTGGCCGGGCACTTGCATGAGCGCGCAGATGAGCAGCTCGGTGACGGCACCCAGCTCTTGGTACAGGGCTCGACCGGTGGGGCCGGACTGCGAGGACTCGAATCTGAGGCACCGACTCCCTTGACGTTCACAGTGCTGTACTTCGATCGTGAGACCAAGTTGTTGACCGCCCGCGACGAGTTCACTCTTGGTGGGTTGGGCACAGCGAGTGCAGAAGTCGAGCGGATCCTCGAGGATCAGCCTGCCCAGTGAAGGAGCCTGCAGTGGAGTCATACAGCGCGACGGAGCAAGACCAAGGACGGGCCGCAGGTGATCCTTGGATCGAGTTCCAGCGTTCACCTGATCTGTCGACTGGGCTGTATGTGTTGGAGGCCGGTGACGACGATGGACAGGAACCTCACACCGAGGACGAGATCTATGTCTGCCTCGCTGGCCGAGCGCGTTTCGTGACTCCGAGCTCGGAGTGCGATGTCGCACCAGGCTCCATCATCTTCGTGTCGGCGGAGGAGGAGCATCGTTTCGTCGACATCACTGAGCGTCTGCAGCTTGTCGTGGTGTTCGGGCCGGCCGAGGGTTCCCGGTCCTAGCTCTGGGGGCCCCGGCCCGCCGTCGGTTCAGAAGGACCTGGCGCGGGAGCC
>JBJMHG010000155.1:0-8719 GCA_045807485.1 Actinomycetes bacterium | reverse complement strand
CGGCAGCGACGACGCATACGCAAGCTGTACGGCGACATCGACGAGCCACCCCCTCCAGCCACCCCCACAGCCGCCTACGTGCCGGCGTACGCGTTACCGACCAATCCCGATGACACTGAGGTGATCCACCCATGAAGCGCTTCCCCCTCCGCCGACTGTCACACATCGTGCGCGTCCTGGCCGTTGGAGTAGCCATGGGGCTGCTGGTGCTGATCGCGCCAGAGGCCGCGACTGCTTCGGACAACCTGGTGCCGATCTCTGGCGCAGGTTCGACTTGGAGCCAGGTCGCGATCGACGCCTGGCGCGCTGACGTGCGTCCCAGCGGTCTCACGGTGAACTATGCCGGTACTGGATCAACCGACGGCCGCGCGCAGTACATCCAGAAGACCGTCGACTTCGCGGTGTCTGAGATCCCATTCCAGAATCCGCCAGAACCGGGTCAGCAGGCAGAGAACCCGTCGCGTCCGTACGCGTACCTACCGATCGTTGCGGGTGGAACGTCGTTCATGTACCACCTCACGGTGGGCGGTGAGCTGGTGCGCAACCTCAAGCTGTCGAGCGGCACGCTGGCGAAAATCTTCACCGGTCAGATCACCCGATGGAGTGATCCGCAGATCACCAAGGAGAACGGACGCCGGCTGCCCGACATCCCGATCATTCCGGTGCTGCGCTCGGACGGTGCCGGTGCAAGCGCGCAGTTCTCGCGCTACCTGTCCAAGACTGAGCCCGACATCTACTGCCCGTGGGCGCGGTCGAAGTTGCATCAGCCGTCGAACTGGTGCGGATTCACCTCGTTCTACCCGTCCTTCGGCAACTCGAAGGGCCAGGTCGGGTCGAACGGTGTGGCGAACTACATCGCAGCCAGCTACGGCGACGGGGCGATTGGCTACGTCGAGTATGCCTACGCGAAACGGCTGAACTACCCCGTGGCGAGTGTGCTCAACCAGGCCAAGTACTTCACGCAGCCGACCGCGTCCAACGTGGCTGTGGCTTTGACTAGAGCCAAGATCGACCCGAAGACCTTGGTGCAGAACCTTGATGGCGTTTACACGAATCCAGACAAGCGCACCTATCCACTTTCGAGCTACAGCTACATGATCGTGCCTACTTCGACGGCTGAACCCTTCAACACCGACAAAGGCAAGAGTCTGTCGACCTTCATCAACTACTTCTTGTGCGCCGGGCAACAGAAGGCCGAGATCCTCGGGTACTCGCCGTTACCGGAAAACTTGGTGACGGCGGGCTTCAAGCAAGTCGCGCGAATACCAGGGGGGGTGAAGTCGCCCGCCTTGAGCTCGTGCAACAACCCGGCTCTGCAGATTCTCAAGACGGCGCCCTATCCAGACGAGTGTTCGAAGCTCGGAGCTCCTGCGTCCTGCGTCCCGGGTAGCGGTGGCAGCGGTGACCCGAACGACAAGAACGGGCAGGGCACTGGCGGTACTGGCACGACGCAGAACGGGACCACGACAGGAACCGGTACCACCACGAACGGCGACGGAAGTGGTGCGGTCGATGAGTTCGGCCAACCGATAGCGAGTGGAACCACCACTGGTGCGATGGCACCAGCGGTTGCCAGTGCCGTGACTGTAGGTGAGCAGCGTCAGCAGTTCATCATTCTGGGCCTGATCGCCGCCGCCGCTGTGCTCGCTGCGGTGTTGACGCCACCCCTGCTCGCGCGCCGCCACCGACGTCGACGAGGCACGGCACCCCAACAGGGCTAGCTCCCAGGCCCGTCGAGTGTGCCGCCGCCCTCACTTCATCTCGAGGACGGCGGCACCTTCGACGCGATCTGCTGCCAGATCGGCCAGTGCTCCGTCGGCGTTCTCGAACGCGTACGGCTGGTGGTGCACCACCAGCTGCATGGACGCCGCGATGCGCAAGAACTCTTCACCGTCTGCTCGGGTATTCGCGGTCACCGAGCGCATCACGCGTTCACCGAAGACGTGACGTTGGTAATCGAGCGCAGGAATGTCGCTCAGGTGAATGCCCGCAATAGCCAAGGTTCCACCGAGGTCAAGCGCCTCGAGCGCAGCCGGGACGATGTCGCCGACGGGAGCGAAGATGATCGCGGAGTCCAGTGGCTCCGGTGGCGTGTCGTAAGTGTCACCCGCGCTTGAGCAGCCGAGCTCGAGTGCAAGCTTGCGTGCGGCGTCCGATCGCGTCATGACGTGGACTGTTGCGCCTTGGTGCATCGCCACTTGTGCAGTCAGATGCGCTGACGCTCCGAATCCGTAGATGCCCAGTCTTCCGCCAGGTGGGACCGATGACAGGCGCAGCGCACGGTAACCGATGATCCCGGCACAGAGCAGCGGTGCGGTGTAGGCGTCCGACCATTCGTCGGGGATGCGGTACGCGAACGACTCGGGGACGACGGCGTACTCCGCATATCCGCCGTCGGCGTCCCAGCCGGTGAACCGCGCGTTCGGACACAGGTTCTCTTGGCCGCGCCGACACCACCGGCACGTGCCACAGGTCGAACGCAGCCAGGCAATGCCGACTCGATCGCCAACCTCGAGGCGACTGCACCCCGGACCGAGCGCCGTGACGCGTCCCACCACCTCGTGGCCAGGCACCACCTTGGGATGTCGAGGAGCAAGATCACCCTCGGCCAGGTGCAGGTCGGTACGGCAGACGCCGCAGGCGGCAACCTCGACCAGCACCTCTCCGCTGCCCGGCTCGGGGGCAGGGCGGTCGATCAGCTGCAGCGGCGCCGACGCCATCGGCCCCGGTTGATTCACCACCCACGCCCGCACGGCGTCCAGCCTGGCAAAGCCCACCGAGTGGGCGCCAGTGTGAGGGCTCCGGAGTTCGGTTCACCCCTTCGGCCGGGGCTCGGAAGTTGTTCACCCTCCGTTCACCTGGTGGACGCCGCGAAGTCGCCGGCATCGCTCACCATTTCGGCGATGTTCAAGAGTTGCCACCGACGGGTAAACGCTGCCTAGCCGAGCCCTGACCGCTGAGGACTGGTGTGGATCTACTCCTGATCGCCGTCGTGGCGATCATCGCGCTGGCACTGCTCTTTGACTTCACCAATGGCTTCCACGACGCCGCAAACTCGGTGGCCACAGTGGTCGCGACCCGCGCCATGTCACCAAGGATCGCGGTCGCTTTCTCGGCGTTCTTCAACTTCCTCGCGTACTTCTTCGTCGGCACTGCCGTCGCCAACACGATAAGCAAAGTCGTCGACGCTGACTTCGCCGGAGTAGCCGTGGTGTTTGCGGCGCTCATCGGTGCGATCTCGTGGAACTACCTCACCTGGTGGCTCGGCATGCCGTCGTCGTCGAGCCACGCGCTGCTGGGAGGCCTCGTCGGGGCCGGACTTGCGGCAGGATGGCTCGACGCCATCGCGTGGACGAAAGTCGAAGAAGCCGCGCTGGCCATCTTTGTGTCTCCACTGGTCGCGTTCACGATCGCCTTTGTGGCGATGTATCTCGTTGCGGGCCTGCAGTCACTCACCGGGTGGGCAGACAACGCACGCCCGTTCAAGTCGCTACAGATCCTCTCGGCAGCTGCCGTCTCGTTCGGGCACGGTGCAAATGACGCACAGAAGACCATGGGCGTCATCGCCGCGCTCCTCGCGGGCGCTGGGTACACGTCAGTGGACGCCGGCGGCACGATTCCCGTCCCGGAGTGGGTGGCGCTTTCGGCCTACGCCGCGATCGCGCTCGGAACGCTCTGGGGTGGCTGGAAGATCATCGAGACCATGGGTCTTCGCATCACCAGCCTGCACGCCAGCTCAGGGCTGGCCGCCAACATCGGTGCTGTGACGTCGATCTTCGGCGCCACGAGCATGGGTATCCCGATCTCCACCACGCAGGCGGCCGGCTCGTCGGTGATGGGGGCCGGTGTGGCGTCCGGTAAGGGCCTCAATCTCAAAGTCGTGGGCGAGATGCTGTTGGCCTGGGCCGTCACGATTCCTTCGACGACCGCCTTTGCGTTTCTGGTGTACAAGCTCACGCAGTTGCCGCTTCCGGCCGCTTGGCTCGCAGTGACGGCCCTGCTGTTCGTGCTCGGTGGCGCGATCGTCTACGCCATGGCTCACGCCACCCGCGCAGAAGACATCGCGGCCGAGATCCCTGATGAAGAGAGCCTTGCCGAGCACGTGGTACCACTACCGCGTCTCGAGGGACACGACGAAGTCGCCTGACGCCCGTCGCCCACCCCTTTCGGGTGCGGTGCTACACCACTCCCGTTCTACGCAACAATTGCCGCACCTATGCCAACGGGTAGTTGAGCGGGTGATGGCGTAGGTGTGACGTTGCTTCCGTTCTACGGTACGGGTGCTACACCGCACCCACCACGGGGTTGGTCAAACCGGTGGGACGCGAACGGTCAACGCCCCGGGCTGAACCCGTGCCACGAATCCGTGTCCTTCGTCGATCAGGTCACCGTCGACCTGCCGAGGACGTGAACCGGGAGTGGTGATCACCACCTTGCGGCCGCGCAGCAGGGTGCGTGCTGGGTCATAGCCGTTGGCGTTGCGAAGCACCCCCCACGACGATCGCACGTAGTCGACGGTCGTCGTGGGCTCGAAGACCAGCACGTCGAGCAATCCGTCGTCCGGACGCGACTCCGGCAGCAGCTCGAATCCGCCCATCAGAGTGCCGACGTTCGCGATTAGACACATGCGCGCGAAGAACGTGTGTTCTGGACCGTCGTCGACCTGAACCCGAAGTCGGATCGGGTGGTCTCGCACCGTGCGCGCGGCTTGCAACGCATAGGCACCCCAACCGAGGCGTGCCTTCGCGACCTCGCTCACCGCCATCATTGCGGCGTCCCACCCCATTCCAGCCATGACCATCGAGACCTCGCGGCGCCCCTTACCCAGCACGAGGTCGATCACGTCGACGGTTCGGTCGACGCCACCGAACGCGGTACCGATGGCAGCCGTGGTCTCGAGTGGCACACCAAGATTGCGCGCCAAGAGGTTTCCGGTGCCGCGGCCGACGATCCCCATCGGGATGCCGGTACCCATCAGCCCAGCGACGACGGAACGAACCGTGCCATCGCCACCGGCAACCACCACGAGGCCGGCGTCGCCCTCGACCGCCCGCAGGGCTTGGCCGGTGCCATGGTCGTCTGGTGTCGTTGTCGCCCAGACCAGCTCGCCGAGCTCGTACTGCTCGGCAGCCACCACGAGCCGTTTGCGCAATGCTTCTGCGTCGTCCACCTTGCTCGGGTTGACGATGGCGACGACGGACATGCGATGACGCTACCCCGACGACCACAATGGACGCGTGCGCATCCGAACCCCCGTTGGGCAGCTGCCGGCGTCCGCGGTCATCGTTGCGAATGTCGTGTTCTGGCCGGCCTGGACCGCGTTTGTCGGATGGGTAGCGCAGCGGACGCCGGATGATCGCTTTGCTGGCGACGACGTCATCACCCGCAGTCGCGCGTTTGAGCGCGACGGTGACTTCTACCGCGAAGACCTTGCGATCAACCGCTGGAAGGACCGCCTGCCCGAGGCAGGTGCGCTTTATGGGGGATTCATGAAACGTTCCGTCGCCGCCGGTGACCCCGAGCTGATGGAGCGGTTCCTGACCGAGACGCGACGTGCCGAACACGCGCATTGGGGCATGGCGGCCGGTTGGTTCGCGACGTTGCTGTGGAACCCGTGGTGGGCCGCCGGTGCAAACGCAACCGTTGCGGCGTCCAGCAACCTGCCATGCATCGCCGTGCAGCGTTACAACCGAGCGCGACTGCGTCGTGCCTTGGACGCCGTTCGACGTCGGGCTACATCTTCTCGATGACGTCGCGTGGCCCGATCACGATGACGGGGTCCTTGTCCGGGTCGAGCCAGCGAAGTACACGGAGCATGCGGGGCCGTGCGATCGAGACACATCCGGCGGTGGCGCCACTTCCGTTCACGTGCAGGAATATTCCGCCGCCGGCAGAGGTGTCCGCTGTATTCTTCGCGATGCGCTGGCCGTTGCGCCATCGGATGTCGCTCGGCAGGTTGTAGTCGAGGATCACCGCGTAGCGGTACTGCCTGCGGTATGACTGCAAGCGCTCCGCCCAGTCGGTACGCCATCGCGCACGCTGGACGCGGTGTGGTTGCAGCACGTTGTAGGTCTTCGGGTCATTGGGGTCGTACGGCCACCAGTCGTTGGCGTCCACCTGGCGATAGGGGATCTGCACATCCTTCGGGTTAGCCAGACCGAACCCGCGCTGCAAGGCGAAGGTTCCGGCGGGAGTCGTACCGGTGTTCTGCTGCCGGTTCTTGGCGCGCCGTACGCCGTTCCACCCCACCCGCGCGGGGATCGGGTCGATGAGTCGCACCCACGTGCCGTTGTCGGTGAGGCGCCAGGTCTGCAGTCGTGCGTAGCTCGAACCCCAGCGCGGCGTCGTCACGACGATGACTTGCCGAGCGGTGCCGATGTTGCTCAGGCGCTCAGGGAGCGGGCGCGTTGCTGCGTCCGCGAGGTTCGGTGCGGTTGCGCCGACGAGTGTGGCGACGGTGAGAGCAGCTGCCGCGCCGGAGGACCCGGCCAGCCACGACGCGCGTCTCCACCTCATCCCGCCAGTATCGGCCGAAACCCCCGCCCCCCTTGAACCCGATCTTGGCCACCCGGCGCCCCGGGGCTTGACTCCGTGCCTGTCGAGTGATGCACCTGCGTGCGCTGTAGGGCCGTCGAGTGTGATCATCGGAGTGCCGAGGAGGCCGACGCAGCGACAGGTGGTGGTCCGTCATGACGTGGAACGAGCTTCTCAAGTACTGCCTCGCAAAGCCCGGTGCGTGGCGAGACGAGCCGTGGGACGAGGACGTCGTGGTGAAGGTCGGCAGCAAGATCTTCGCGTTCTTGGGATCGAGCGAAGCGCCCTCGGTGGGCGTCAAGGCGGGAACCGGTCGCGACGAGGCGGACGAGTGGCTAGCTCGCTATCCCGATGACGCGCAAGTGATGGCGTACATCGGACGCCATGGCTGGAACAGCTTGAAGTGCGGCGGTGCAATACCGGACGACGAGCTGCGGGAGGCGATTGACACGTCGTACGACCTGGTGGTCAGCAAGCTGCCACGTCGCGAGCGTCCTGCGTAGACCCGGCAACTGCACACTCGACGGGTCTTAGCGACGGCGGAAGCGGCCGGTGGCCACAGCAAAGCCCAGCACGGAGCGGGGTGCATAAGGCGCACGCCACATGCCCCCGTGCATCGCCTCGGACGCCAACAGGTCCATCGCGTCTTCAATCGGCACGTGAGGCTGAGCAAGTGACTGCTCGTTCTTGAGGTCGTGGACGAGCAGCGCAGCCATGACCTGCCGACTCGCCTGCGGGGTGAACACCTGCAGCCCGAAGCGGTGTGAGCCACCGTAGGCGGCCTCAAGCACCCGGCTGTTCATCACCGACTTCGTGCGAGTCGGTGGCGCCACGTTGATCGACACCCACGCGCCTTGATCGCGTGCACGTTGCGCACGCCACTGCTGGACGCGCTTGGCCAGTGCGTAGTTGGCTCCCTGCTGCGTGATCAGCCCGTCGAACACTCCGAACCTTCGGCCCGTCGCAAGCACATATGTACGTTCGAAGTTGGCGCGGAACACGCGTTTGCCGCCCAGCCCACGTGCCGTCGCCACGATCCGGCTGGTTCCTTGGAATCCACGCAGCGACGCGTCAACCGCGTCACCTGGCACGGCGTAGCAGTCGGTGGGGGTTGCGAGGTACGCCACTCCGACATCGGGTCGTAGTTCCAAGATGGTGCTGATGATGCCGTCGACCGCTGTTGATGTGCGGACGTGCATGGACCCTGGCGCATAGACGTAGTCGCCGACGATGAAAGGTTGTTCCATGCGCAACAGCCACTCAGTGATCTCGGGAGCTTCGGTCACCACGTCGGCACCGGCGACTGTGGCGAGGACGGCGTCCGAGGTCGTTGCACCGGCGTTACGCCGGACCGGAATTGTGAGGCGTCCGGGGCTGCGTCGAGCCATGTCGATCAGTGACCGCCACTGTGCACGTCCGGGCAGATCGATCGCCACGACGTGACAACCCCACGACAACAGAGCCTCAAGCGGCCCCATCTCAGCCGCCGCCCCCAACACAACGACAGTCGTATCACGAAGGTCGAGCCAGTCGGAGTGCTTGTGGACTGCGCGAAGAGCTTCGGTCGCAGTGGGCTCGGCAACTCCGTTCGCGTCCCACCGGTCGAGCAGCCTCATCAGCTCGGACGCCCGCACCGGCTGCTCTTCGTCGTAGAGAACCAGCCCAGCCTCGCTGACTTGGCCAGTACCTTCGACGGTGACACTGGCAAAGTAGTTCGACCGCGGTACCGCGATGGCGTCGTGGATCGAGATCTCTGCGCCCTGTCGGCGAAACCGCATCGCGTTGTGCAGCGCGGTGAGCCCATCTGCGGCGATTAGTCCAGCGTTGACGCCGGCGCCGAGCCGAGTGAGCTCGCGAAAGTGGCGGGGGTAATGGCTGTACCACCGAGTCTCGTCTTGCGCTGCCTCGCTGGCTGCGGTGTCAACGCGCGCTGTGGCACTCGACACCACAGCCCGGCCGACGGGTTGCGTCGAGCGCTCACCATCGGTCAAAGGAAATACCACCCCGGCGTGCGACTCGGGGGAGGTCGGAGTGGCTTGCCCCCTGATCACCGGGTGGTCCGCTCGGTGGACGCGCGGTTCAGCCGGTCGCGCACAGCGACACCAACCCCACGCGCAGGCGGAGGTACCGCGATGACAACGTCCATGCCTGACTCATCGGCCAGATGCAGTGCGGCATACAGCCC
>JBJMHG010000154.1:0-5463 GCA_045807485.1 Actinomycetes bacterium | reverse complement strand
GGAAGCGTTCGCCTGACCGGCCGCAAGCAGACTCCGAGCCTTACCCAGTGCGGCACCACTGATCCCAGCTCATGGGCTCGAGATATCGCGGCAATCTGGGTTGCCTGGTCGGCCAGTGGCGCGGAAGTCTCCGCATGGTGTCAGGATGAACTGGTGCCCGTCATCGCTTCCGCAGCTACCTCTCTTCCAGAGCATCGGTACGCGCAGGGTGAGATCACCGAGGCTTTTGCCGACCTGATCATTCACGAGGCCGGCGCGTCGCCCCAAACGCGGGACGTGATTCGACGCACGCATGAAGCCACCACGGTCGAGGCCCGTCACCTGGTGTTGACGCTCCCCGAATATGAGCCGCTCGACAACTTCGGCAAGGCCAACGATGTGTTCCTTCGCGAGGCGCCGCCACTAGCGGCTCAAGCGGTGCAGGATGCTCTCGATCGTGCTGGCCTTCGGCCCGAAGACGTGGACGTGATCGCGTCCACCACAGTGACTGGCGTCGCGGTCCCCAGCATTGATGCGCGCCTGGTGCCGATCCTCGGTCTGAGGTCCGACGTTCGACGACTGCCTCTGATGGGACTCGGATGTGTTGCCGGTGCCTCGGGTCTAGCCAGAGTCTCCGAAGTGCTGGCCGGTGATCCGGATGCCGTCGCGGTGCTGGTGAGCGTCGAGCTCTGCTCATTGACGCTGCAGCACGATGACGTGTCGATGGCCAACATCGTGGCCTCGGGTCTATTCGGCGATGGTGCCGCTGCTGTCGTTCTGGTGGGCGACCGGCGGGCTGATGACTTGGGGCTCAAGGGGCCAAAGGTGCTGGGGTCGCACGCACACTTCTTCGCCGACACCGAGCGGGTCATGGGATGGGACGTCGGGTCGAGCGGGCTCCGTGTCGTGCTGTCGCCAGAGGTTCCTGCGTTGGTCGCAGCTGAGATGGCAGACGTCACGAACACACTGCTGCACGCTCACGACCTCAGGGTTGCCGACGTCTCGACCTGGGTCGCTCACTCTGGCGGACCCAAGGTGCTCATCGCTTTGGAGGAGGCTCTTGGCCTTGAAGCCTCAGCAACTGAGCTGACGTGGCGTTCGCTGCGAGAAGCCGGCAACTTGTCGTCGGCGTCCGTGCTGGACGTGTTACGGCGCACCCTCGAGATCAATCCTCCGGCAAGCGGTGAGCCGGCGGTCGTCGTAGCCATGGGGCCTGGGTTCTGCGCCGAACTGGTGCTGTTGGAGTGGTGACAGGTGACGTCGACGCAGTGGTTCGTGTTGCTGATCGCAGCGGTCAGCGTCGAGCGGATCGTCGAGCTCATCCTGTCGCAGCGGCATGTTCGTTGGGCGCTTGAGCGTGGGGGAGTAGAGGTCGGTCGTGGGCACTATCCAGCCATGGTGGTCCTGCACGTAGGACTGCTGGTCGGGTCGTTAGTGGAGGTGCTCCTCCTTGGGCGCGCGTTCTATCCCTGGTTGGGCTGGCCGATGCTGCTCGGTGTGATCTGCGCGCAATCGCTGCGGTGGTGGTGCATCCGTACCCTCGGGCCGCAGTGGAACACCAGGGTGGTCGTCGTGCCGGGTGCTCGTCGCGTGACAAGTGGGCCCTACCGGTTGCTCAGGCATCCCAACTACCTGGCAGTCGTCGTTGAAGGCGTGTGTCTGCCGCTGGTCCACACCGCGTGGATCACTGCGTCAGTTTTCAGCCTGTGCAACGGATTTCTGCTTCGCGTGCGAGTGCGCGAAGAGGACCGCGCTTTGCAGATGCTCGCGCCCACTGCTGTGGTCCGGTAGCAGATCGTGCATGTCGTAGTTGTCGGTGCTGGCCCGGTGGGACTGTTTGCCTCAACGTTTGCCGCTCTTCGCGGCCACTCGGTCACCGTCCTCGAGCGCCGCGCCGGAGACGGCGACAAGGCGTGTGGTGAAGGGCTCATGCCAACAGCGGTCAACGACCTTGCCGCGATCGGCGTCCATCCCACCGGCTGGCCGATCCGTGGCATTCGCTATCTCGATGCCACCGGACGCCGTCAGGTTCGCGCTGATCTTCGATCTGGACCGGGCCTGGGGGTTCGCCGCACAGAGCTCGTGAGGGCCCTGAGGGCACGGGCTGACACCGCGGGCGTGCAGGTGATCCGTACGACAGCCACAGAGGTCCATGACGACGGAGATACGGGCGCCGTCCGAGACGGCGACGGACAGACGTGGCGCGGTGATCTCGTGCTGGGGTGCGATGGATTGAGTTCGACTGTGCGCCAACGGATCGGTGTTGAGGTCAAGGCTGGCGGTCCCCGCAGGTACGGACTCGTCGCACATTTCGCTGCGCCCCCGTGGACGTCCGACGTCGAGGTGCATTGGGGAAGCACCGGCGAGGCCTACGTCACCCCGCTGGGAGATGAGCTGGTAGGCGTCGCCCTGCTAGGCGGTCGCGGTGAGCCATTCGCCGACCGCGTGCTCGAGCTCGACGCACTTGAGCCCCGGTTGCGGGACGCCGCACCGGTCGGTCGCGTGCTCGGTGCCGGGCCGATGCGGCGGCGTGCCAGCACTCCGGTGCGGGGCAGGGTCGCCCTCGTCGGCGACGCCGCCGGCTACGTCGACGCTCTAACAGGTGAGGGGTTGGCGATCGGATTTGCGGGAGCGAAGGCGGCCGTACACGCCGCAGAAGATGGAGATCTCGACAGCTATGCAGCAGCGTGGCGAGCGATCACCAGGCGGCCCGACTTGCTGACCGAGTCGTTGGTGAGGTCGACGAGCCTTGACGGCGTCAGGCGGATGCTGGTTCCTGTCGCAGCAGAAGCGGCGCCGGTTTTTCGGCGCTTGGTCGGCGTTCTGGGCTAGGCGCGATAGCAGGTCTGCGATGGACTTCCTACTCTGGCGTCAGGTGCGTCCCTCGCGTTCCTGTGCCTCGAACAGCGAGTCTTGCTGCGGTTCGGACTCATCCATCCACGTCGCGTGCTCGACGTTGTACCCCTCGGTGCGCAGTACATCTACGACTGCGTAGTCGTCATCGACGACCACGGCCACTTCCTGCTGATCGGCGAGGCGGCGTAGCTGTCCGGCCTTAAAGAGTCGAGCAGGGCGGCGATCGGTGTCCGCTCGCATCACCAACGAACCTTGGGGGAAACCATGTTCGGCCAGCCATGCGAGGGTGTCCTGCCGACACCTTTCCGGGCGTCCGGTGAGATAGACGATGTCGTGCTCAGCACTGAGCTCTTGCGCGCGGGTTAGTCCTTCGGTCAACACGGCGTCATCGGGTGCGTCCGCAAAGAAGGCATCCCAGTCCTTGGGTCTGGACCGGACATGGCGTAGGCGATGGCGAACGTCGGCGAGGACGCCGTCGACGTCCAGAACGGCCCATGGCATGGCCTCAGCCTAGGGAGGCATCGACCTCACCTCGAGTGGGGGAACCAGCGAGGGTCACCCCCGACAGTGCGACGTTCCAGGGGCGGACACACACTTCGAAGAGACCCTTGGTGACACTTTGGTCGTCCTCTTGGGCAGCAATCACGGCCATATGCGCGTCCTTCTCGTTGACTCGCAAGATCGCCATGCCAGAGCCGGGGGAGTCAGGAAGGTTGCCCGCCGCTACCAGCCAGCCACGATCGTTCAGGCGCGCGAGAAAGGCGATGTGCTCGCGGAACAGCGGTGAAGCGAACACACTTCCCTCGGTGCCGGGTACCGCGGAGTGTTGCAACACCAGCCACGTCGCACCATGGCTGGCGGAGCCTTCTGAGCCGGACGCCGCGTCCAACCGCGCGGCGAACTGTCCAACCACGGTGGGCCAGCCCCTGCCGTACTCATCGCGCGCCTCAGTGGCATTAGCGCGGTTCTCCCACCCCGTGTGGGTGAGCGTGACCAGAGTCCGGTCGTCGCTGATCGCGTCGAAGCGGACGTCGACAGTCGTTGCGGAGTCCCCGTCCTGACCCGGATGCCACGTCATGCTGAGCTGCTGCCCCGGCTCCCACGTCGTCACCGTGCCCCACAGCTGTTGCGATCCGTCCGGTCCGCTCTCGACGAGTCGACCGTCGACGAAGGCAGCGCTGGAGTGGGCGCCATACACACTGTGCCTCTCGAACGGCCACCACCCGGCGAGCTCTTCAGTCCACGCGGTGAATGCCCGGTCGGCGTTGGCCGAGACGACGACCTGGCGGCGGATGGGAGCGATCGTGCCTTGTTGCGTGGTGGTCATGACTTCTCCTCGAGGTGGGCTGCGAAGGCACCGAGAACGGTGTCCCAGGTCTCGACGAACCACTGCTGCGCAGCGACGTAACCCTCTGGGGCCAACGCATAGAGGTGGCGGGTGCCTTCGGCGTGGTACGTCACAAGTCCGGCGCCTTCCAAGATGCGGAGGTGCTTGCTCACCGCAGGACGGCGCACGGGGAGCGCCCCAGCCAGCTCACCAACTGGACGGGCGCCCGAAGAGAGTGCTCTCAGGATCTGGCGGCGGGTCGGATCGCCCAAGGCGTCGAAGACGGCATCAGCAGACATGATGGTTACTCTAGAGCAACCGTTACTTGCCGGCAACCATTGAGTTCGATCCGGGCGGACAAGCGATGGCGAGCGCGTTGGCCGCTTGTTGGCGGCTGAAGCTCCATCCGAGCACTCCGGGGGACTGAGCCGACCGCTCACAGAGCTGTGCTTGAAGATATGCCGCCTCAGCGGGGCCGAGCTCGTCTAGGGCGTCTACCAAAGCGGGCACGGCATCATCAGAAAGTGACGCGACATAGTCCAGGTCGATTGGAGTGTCGTGCGGATGGTGCACGTTGTAGCTCACGACCAGCGCTTCGGGGTTGAGCACCGCAAACGCGAAGCTGGTCACGATGAACGCCATAGTGACGCCGGCCGGGAGCCATCGCTTGCGGGACTTCGCTCCCAGGACGGAGGCACAGATGAGAACTAGGAGTGCAGCCATCCAGACCGCCGCGGCTAGGCAGGCGAGTCGTAGCATCGTCAAGCCGAATGAGTCGACGTAGAGCAGCAACCGTCGCAGAGCAACAATCTCAATGACGAGCGTGAGCAGCACGATGACAGCGAACAGGATGCGTTCAGACGGACGAGTGTGAGACCTGCCGCCCCTGGTGCCGTCTACGGTGATAAGCACCATAGAGGTCAGGAAGACGACTGCTAAGAGCTGAAAGTACCCCGACCGCGCGTACTCCGCGACCGACAGGCCCTGTGCGGCAAGGCTCTGCTCGCCCAATCCAAGAGCGGCCATTCCTTGTACCGCGACGTAGGCGAGAAAGAGAACCGTTACACCACTCAGCAGGCACAGCGATTCAATCTTGCCCAGTGATAGTGGTTGCCCGGCTTGAGAGACAGCCGTGGGATCCGAATCAGCGATCCGTACGACGAAAGCAGCAGAGGCAACGCCCACAACGAATAAGCAGATCCAGGTGACGGCGGATGTCAACCGAAGGTCGGGTTCGAGGAAGGTGGCAAACAGCGGGTCGGCTGCGGCAAGAAGCGCACCCAAGACGGCCAGCACCGGCA
>JBJMHG010000153.1:0-2580 GCA_045807485.1 Actinomycetes bacterium | reverse complement strand
ACCAGCTGGCCCGGCCGGCCGATGCAGATGTTGATCAAGGGTCCTGGATGGAGGAATCGGGAGCTGCTACTGATGGCGCTCGGCGTTTTGGCCGTGGCTGTGTTGGGAGTGATGTACGCCGCAGCACTGTGGATAGTGACGGGGAAAGCCAGCCCGGTGGCGAGGTGCCTCGCCGCCGACCGCATCGACAGGATTGTCCGACGCGAGACCCGTGACCTTGACCGGCACTACACCGAGCTGACGCAGAGGCACTGAACCTTCGCCATGGTGAGCAAAAGCCGATGAACCGCGTTGATCCAACTCAGTTGGCAGGTCGTCGCGAGGTTCTGTCCGGCCACTGCACGGTCGGCATACGCAACTCCGGCATCGGCCGACAGCGCACGCTCGTCGCTGCGGAAGCAGTCACAACCAAGACGGCGCTGCACGCACCGAGGACACCGGCATTCCAGTGTTGGGCTACGAGCCATCTACTTGTGCCGACCCGTCGGCGCCAGAGGCGCGCGTGGTCTAGCCGCCCAAATGTGTGCCGATCGATCGTGAGGAGGGGCCGGTGATCAGAGTGGACCGATCGGTTGCGACCCGGGCCATCCTCGTTGGCCGTTTCGGGCTGGGAGCGGTGAGCCTGATTTTTCCGCGGTTCACGGCCCGGTTGCTGCAGATGGATCCTGACGCCAATCCGGCGTCCAGCTTCTTGATGCGCCTGTTTGGTGTGAGGGGACATCTTCCTTGGGGTGTCGCCGCTGCTGGTTTCTGGGCAGGGTCGCAGCAGAATCCTCGGCGCTGCGACTCGGGTTGACTTGACCGGCGCGACCGCAGCGGTCATCGCCGGCCTCACACGGCAGATTCCCCCGCGCGCGTCCGCGGTGACCGTCGCGGCCGCCCTCGCGGGCGCCTGCCTGAGTGCCGCAACGGTGGGTCGGGGCCCCCTCGGACGGCACGAGCCAGACCCCCCCGATGACGACGCGCTGGCCACCGTCAGGGAGAACCACACGCCTTTCGGTATCGAGGTTCGCGACAGGGCTCGCGGATCGGCTCCCCGGTCGCTGCGCTTGAGCACCCCTTCAGGCACCTGATGGGGCGCTAGGCTTCCCTGCCATGACCTTCAGCTAGGCCATGGAACACGTCGCGCAATTGTTTGAGGTCATCGGCGCGCTCGTACTGTTGGTTGGGCTGTTTTTCTGTTTCGCGCTTGCAATCCGTGCCTTGCGTCGATCAGGCGATGGCCGTCGAGCCTACCAAGTGCTGCGCCAGTCCTTCGGCGGCGTCATCTTGCTTGGCATCGAGATCCTGGTCGCTGCCGACCTCGTGCGGACCGTTGCGGTCGCCCCGACACTGGAGAACGTCGTGATTTTGGGTCTCATCGTGCTGATTCGGACGGTCCTCAGTTTCTCACTAGAGATCGAGATCGAAGGAGTTGCGCCCTGGCGTCGGGCGATGATCAGCGGAGCGGGTCGGATCAGGCAGGCCACCGCGAAGAGCGGCGCAGATCCGCGCGTTGCCGAGTGACTCTGGATCGTCGCTCGATCTCGCCTGTGAGCCAGGCCTTGTCGACCCGCGGGTTAGGGGCGGACCGGCCTGTGATGGTGCTCATGCCCGCCGGGCGAGGCTTGTCCCGCGGTTCTCCCGGTGGCATGCCGCCAGCCTCACGGAACCACCGGTTACCAGTCTCGGAGTTGAATCCGACACGCCGAGCCGCCTCTCGAGAACCGCACCCCTGCCGGATCAGACGACAAAACACACGCTGCTGGTCCCGCCTCACATGAGCTCATCAACGTTAGTGGAGAGAACGCGCGATTTGTTCGCCAAATCGGGTGACGGCCCTGATGAGAGAGCAGGACCTTCAAGGTCAGTTCGTTAGGCGGCGATGCCGGAGTTGCCCGACCCATCGCTGGCGCGGTAGGACCTATCTGCTGTTGATCGGCGCGCGCTGACCGAGATGCTTGTGGACAAGATCATCATCGAGCGGCACCCGAGCAAGATCGACAAGGACGGCAAGCGCCACGACCTCATCCGCATGAGTTCACACTTCCCGGGCCTGATTTGGGAGGCGCGCGGCGGGCCATCCTCGAGCGTCTCTATCTGAGTATCGAGTGCCGCGGTCAAGGACGCGAAACTTCAGCTCTGAGCTTCCGTGTCCTCTTCGGGCTCGAATGTGCCGCCCTTGGCTTCCGGCATCATGCCAATTTCGGCACCGACTTTCTTCCGGCCCTCGGGTTTCTCGACCTGTAGGGGCATGTAGAAGAACTCCAGGGCAATGTTGTCGGGATCCTTGGCGTTCAGGTGCAGGCCGGCTTCATCTCGATGATGCCTGAGTTGGTGACACCTTGCTGGTCCAGCCGCATCTGCCAAACCTCCAGCTGCTCCCTGTCGGCCACATGGAACCCGAGGTGGTCTAGCCCGACTCGGGCAGGGTTGAACCGGTCGGCCTCAGCGGTGGACGGGTGTGTGCGGAACCCGAACATCATGGCCGGTGATACGCAGATCGTGAGCGGTCCGATGTCATCTTCGACGGTGAGAACGGTCTGCGCGTCGAAGAGCTGGTTGTAAAAGTCCGCGCTCCGCTTCGGGTCAGTGACTGTC
>JBJMHG010000152.1:0-14668 GCA_045807485.1 Actinomycetes bacterium | reverse complement strand
GAACCGCCGACAGCGAGTGGACAGCGGTAAGTCCTTCGCCCGGCAGCGTCGGTATGAACGGCGCCGAGTTCGAGGGCCAGGTGACGAGGTTCGAGGACGACCCCAGCCTGCTGTCGGCCGTGGCGGCAAGCCGCGCCGCCCTGCATCCGGACGAGGATCCCTGGGTCGGTCTGCGTCTCGTCCGCAGGGCAACCGTCGTCGTCGACAAAGTGCCGACCGGCGAGGTCACCGAGACGATCCTCGCTGAGTGGAACGCCGCCGGTGAGCAGTCATGACCACGACTACAGATGGCTTGAGAGGCGGCACCGGACGCCGGACAGCGCGGTGGGTCGGCGAGGCAGCGAGCCGGTGGTGGTTCACCCCAGTTCCTCGCGCGCGCATTGCGGCGTTCCGTGTGCTGGTCTACGCCTTCGTACCGCTCGACGTCTTGGTGCTCCGTACGTCGGGTGAAAAGCACGGGTACGTCGACCCCGAGCTGTACCGACCGGTGCTGTTCGCTCGCATCTTGCCCCTGCCAACCCCGACTCCAACGCTGGTGCACGCTGTGCAGTACGGCATGGTGCTCATCGCGATCGCACTGGTAGTGCTGATTGTCAGCGATCGCGCGGGACGTTGGCAGGCGGCACTTGGCGCAACCCTGTTCCTGCTGTACCTCGAGTGGATGTTCATCAGCTTCTCGTACGGCAAAGTCGACCATGACCGGTTCGCTTTCCTCTTGGCGTTGGCCGTGCTACCCACAGCAGGGCGAGCAGCACTTCGGGATATGACTCCTTCGCAGGCTGCTGGATGGTCGCTGCGAATGGTTCAAGTCGGCGCGGTCGCCACCTATTTTCTTGCTGCCGTCGCCAAGGTGCGCTTCGGCGGCTGGGGCTGGGTGAACTCGACCACTATCGCCCGCGCCGTCATCCGTCGCGGCACCATGTTCGCGGACCCGTTGCTGCAGATGCCATGGACACTGCAGCTGACGCAGTGGTTCATCATGACGTTCGAGTTCGCATCACCGGTGTTGCTCTTCCTGCGGCCCAAGTTCCAGCAGTATGCGGTGGCGTTCCTGGTCTGCTTCCATGTAATGACGTACGCGATGATCCGCATCATCTTCATGCCGCACGTCGTGTGCCTTGCCGCATTCCTTCCACTCGAGAAGATTCTGAACCGGACTAGGCCGGCACCGGACGCGCCGGACGCACCGGACGCACCGGCGTCCAGTGTTCCATCACCACAGGTCTGATCCCGACCAGCTCAGCCGGATGGCCACGCCTCGCGGAGTGCGTCGCGCGTGTCGGGAAGCGACTGGGGCATCACCTTGGTGTGCGCCACGACCGGCATGAAGTTCGTATCGCCTCCCCATCTGGGTACGACGTGCTGGTGCAGATGCGCGGCGATGCCTGCTCCGCCGATGTGACCTTGGTTCATCCCAAGGTTGAACCCGTGCGGAGCAAAGGCTTCTTGCAGCGCAACGATGGCTTGCTGGGTCAGGTCTGCCAGCTCGTAGGCCTCTTCTCGGGTGAGGTCGACATAACCAGCGACATGGCGATAGGTGCACACCAGCGTGTGTCCAGGGTTGTACGGGTAGAGATTCAGCACAGCGAACGTGTGTGCGCCGCGAGCCACGACCAGCGATGACACCTCGTCGTCGCCAGGCGCACGACAGAACGGGCAGGCATCCCCCGCCTCGTCGGAGTCCGGACGATTCTCACCCTGCACGTATGCCAACCGGTCTGGTGCCCATAGTCGCTGCACGCCACCAGGAACGTCAGACACGGTTGCGCACGTCATCGACAATGCGGGCTACGGCATCCGCGACCGGGACGCCGTTGTCTTGCGTCCCGTCCCGGTACCGGAATGACACAGCTCCATGGCTCGCGTCCTCATCGCCGACGAGCAGCATGTATGGCACTTTCTGTCGCTGCGCATTGCGGATCTTCTTCTGCATTCGGTCGTCCGACTCGTCCACCTCAACGCGGATGCCGTGATCGCGAAGCTGGGACGCCACGTCCTGCAGGTACGGAATGTGGGTGTCAGTGATTGGTATGCCCATCACCTGCACAGGTGAGAGCCAGGCAGGGAAAGCGCCGGCGTAGTGCTCCAGCAGCACACCGAAGAAGCGCTCGATCGACCCGAACAACGCGCGGTGGATCATCACCGGTTGCTGCCTGGTGCCGTCGGACGCCTGGTACTCGAGGTTGAATCGCTGGGGCATCTGGAAGTCGACCTGAATCGTCGACATCTGCCAGTTGCGACCGATCGCATCCTTGGTCTGCACCGAGATCTTCGGACCGTAGAACGCTGCACCGCCCTCGTCCATGACCAGGTCGAGGTTCTGCTTCTGGGCTGCTTGGCGCAGAAACTCGGTGGCCTCGGCCCACTCTTCGTCGGTGCCGACGTACTTGTCGGGGTCGCGAGTCGACAACTCGAGGTAGAAGTCGTCCAGGCCGTAGTCGCGCAGCAAGTCGAGCACGAAGGTGAGCAGACTGTCGAGCTCGCCTGGCATCTGTTCCTTCGTGCAGTAGATGTGCGCGTCGTCCTGCGTCATGCCCCTGACCCGCGTCAGCCCATGGACAACACCCGACTTCTCGTAGCGGTATACCGATCCGAACTCGAACAACCGAAGCGGCAGCTCGCGGTAAGACCGGCCCCGCGCCCGGTAGATCAGGTTGTGGAAGGGGCAGTTCATCGGTTTGAGGTAGTAGTTCTGACCCGGACGCCGCACCGTGCCGTCGTCATTGCGTTCTTCGTCCAGGTGCCTCGGGGGGTACATGCCGTCGGCGTACCAGTCCAGGTGCCCGGAGGTCTCGAACAGGGCTTGTTTGGTGATGTGGGGTGAGTTCACGAACTCATAACCAGAGGCCTCGTGTCGCTTCCGCGAGTAGTCCTCCATCACCTTGCGCACGATCCCGCCCTTGGGGTGGAAGACCGCAAGTCCGGATCCGATCTCCTCAGGGAACGAGAACAGATCGAGCTCAGCACCAAGCCGGCGGTGGTCACGCTTCTCGGCTTCCTCGAGGAACGTGAGGTACTGGGACAGCTCGTCCTTACTCGGCCACGCGGTGCCATAGATCCGCTGCAGTTGTGGGTTCTTCTCACTGCCGCGCCAGTACGCCGCGGCCGAGCGCATCAGTCGGAACGCGGGGATGTGCCGCGTGGTGGGAAGGTGCGGGCCACGGCAGAGGTCTTTCCACTGCCGTTCACCGGTCTTGGCGTCGAGATTGTCGTAGATGGTCAGCTCGGCGCCACCGACCTCCATGACGTCACCCAGGTCGTCACCCAAGTCGTCACCAAGGGCGTCCGAGGTCGTGTCGGATCCACCTTTGAGGCCGATCAGTTCAAGTTTGTACGGCTCTGCGGCTAGCTCGGCGCGGGCGTCCGGCTCAGTGACCACACGCCGTGAGAATCGTTGTCCAGACTTCACGATCTGCTGCATGCGCTTTTCGAGGCGTTTCAGGTCCTCGGGCGTGAACGGCGTCTCGACCTCGAAGTCGTAATAGAAGCCGTTCTCGATCGGCGGCCCGATTCCTAGTTTTGCCTCGTCAAAAGTGTCCTGCACCGCCTGGGCCAACACATGCGCACACGAGTGCCGCAACACCGCGAGCCCGTCATCGGACTCGATGGTCACTGCCTCGACCGCATCACCTTCGCTGAGAACTGTGTCCAAGTCGCGAAGTTCTCCGTTGATCCGGGCAACGGCAACCGTACGGTCGTCACTGAACAGGTCTGCGGCGGTCGTGCCCGACCCCACCTGTCGCTGGTCTCCGGCGACGGTGATCTGCAGGTCAGACACGAGGGCT
Source organism: Actinomycetes bacterium (assembly GCA_045807485.1). Lineage (GTDB taxonomy): Bacteria > Actinomycetota > Actinomycetes > JAHEKZ01 > JAHEKZ01 > JAHEKZ01. Next base: position 10,883 of record JBJMHG010000152.1, on the reverse strand, counting down.
CCTTGGGGCGTTCAACGCGGTGAGGGATCGTGCGATGGGCTGGAGCCGATGCTATCCGGGCTACCCGCGCACCACCCTCATTCGCCAGAGGGCTCCGTCAAGGGTCACCGCGTAGACCTCACCGCGGTCGTCGACACCGAACGAGCTGGGCCCGCCGTTCAGCCTCGCTGTCTGGACGACTTTGCCGACTCCGGGTTTGTATAGCCAGACCCGGTGGGTGACGTAGTCACCGAAGACGTATGCACCGGCGATCTGCCTCCGGTAGCGATGTCCCCGGTAGACGAACCCACCGGTGATCGCCTGCGCCACGGGGTGGCTGATCACGACCTTCGGGCCGAGATAGTGGGTGGAGCGCCTGCATCGGCTGCCGTTGTAGATCTTGCGTCCCTCACGACACGACCAACCCAGGTTGATGCGCTTGGGGTGCTGCCCTACCCGGTCGATCTCTTCGTACCGGTCTTGTCCGACGTCGCCGATCCAGAGGTCGTCGGTGCGGGTGTCGAAGCTGAAGCGCCAGGGGTTCCGTACCCCCATCAACCAGATCTCGTCGCGTCCGCGTTTGTGGTCGAAGGGGTTTCCCTTCGGGCTGCAGTAGCTGTGCCGACTGCACTTGCCATATGGATTGATGCGCAGGATCTTTCCGAGCAGCGAGTTCTTGTCTTGGGCGTTGTTGCCGGGGTCTCCTCCGCTCCCTCCGTCACCGGTCCCGATGAAGAGCCGCTTGCCGGGCCCGAACGCGAGCTGCCCCCCGTAGTGGTTGTCGTACAGGCTGTGCTCCACCCGAAGGATCGGACGCAGTGTCTTCGAGCTGACGTGGTCGGCGCGTGGGCCGCGTGCCTTCATTCGCGCAACGACGAGGTCGCCGTCTATGCGTCTCGCGTAGGCCACCCAAAGCAGACCGTCGTGGCGGAAGGACGGACTGAACGCCATTGAGAGCAAGCCGCCCTCGCCCTGGAACCTGACCCGGCGTCCGATCGAGAGGTACGGCTTTCGCGCCACCTTTCCGTCACGTACGACTTTGACCTGTCCGCCCTGCTGCACGACGAACAGCCGCTGGGTGCCGTCCGGCGCTGAGGTGACCTGGGTCGGGGTGGAGAAGCCGGACGCGACTCGTGCCCACTTCACGTCGAAGGCGCGCAGGCCTCGCTCGCTTCTGGTTGGCGTGCCCTGACGAGCCACCGGCTCGCGCGCAGTTGCCGTCGTGTCGGCGACGGACGAGCCCGCGACCCAAGGCGCGACTGAGGCTGCCAACGCGATGACGGTTCCCAAGATCAAGACAAGTGTTGGTCGGCGGATGCTCATCACGACATCGTCTGCTGCGGCTCGCTCCGGGACAACCACCACCGAGGTGATCGCGTGTCGGCGCAACTCGTCTCAGACCGACCTAGGTCAGCCCGTCACCCAGAACAGCACTCCCACCTGAGGCTCACCCTTACGCATCATCCACGCCACGCAGGTGTTGCCACCGCCGGTCCATTTGTCTGAGGCGAGGACGAACTCTCTCGTACCGCTTCCGTAGTAGGGCAAGGTCTGGTCGAGCACTGCCTGCGTCGGCGGGTAGTACGCGGCATCCGAGCCACATACCAGCCTGACCTCGGGCTTTGAGGTTCGTGCGTTGGAGAGCGTGAACGAAATCGATTCCCCGTAGGACGGCCCTCCGGACGACTCCGACGCCCCGGTGGACGGGGCAAGATCGATGCGCGGATCGCCACCACCGGCGAGGGCGGGGGCAGCGCACAGCGACACAGCGAGAGTGCTCACGCCGGCAAACCAAGCGATTCTTTTCATGACTACACCTCCGACCTGGTCTTCGGCAGTGCCAGCGGTGCTATTACCGCGCCAGAAGCGATCGGGGTCCATACGAGTGACAAACCGCAAGTACTACCCCCGAATAGCCCAATCTAACTAGGCCGATGGAGGAGGGCGGTGCGCTCTAGTCGCTCTGGCAGGCCTCGTATTCAGGACTGCAGGGGCTGGAGTCGTGACGGAGGAAGAAGGCGCCGACGAGCACCAAGACTGCGACGGCGAACCAGAACGCAATGTCCACGGCCCAGCCGGAGAGGCCGCTCACGAACCGACCGTTCGCGTGCTTGAGGTTCATCGCGCCCCCTGGAGGCCATCGCAGCGATGCTGGTGGGCGATACCAGACTCGAACTGGTGACCTCTTCGGTGTGAACGAAGCGCTCTAACCAACTGAGCTAACCGCCCTCGCGGCGTGTCAGCCTACTGCACGGCAACGAGCGATTACCCCCGACCGAACCAGCCGAGGACGCCGTCGAAGGTCCATCCGTAGCGGTAGACGTACCACGAGATGACGGCGGCGGCGAGCAGCAGGAACACCGCGCCCAGCGCCAGCGCGAGACCGCGGTTCTCTTTCGCCAGCACTGCGCTTGCTGCGCCCTGGGCCCGGTCTTTGGTGTACGTCAGCAAGCGACGAGCCCAGAGATACTCAGACGCCAAGATTGCTAACCCGAGAAAGATGGCGGCCCAACCAGGACCTGGCAGAACGAGCATCCCAATGCCGGCGAGGGTGATGGCGCCACCGACCACCGTGATGAAGGTGCGCCAGGCGATCTGCCGAATGCGACTCTTGCCGATGACTCGGGTTCGCCAGCGGTAGAGCCAGTCGGGACCGGGCGGGTCGAACTCAGGTGAGTCCTCGTCGAAGCGCGGGTCTCGCGCCGACGCCTCGCTGGACTTCGCGGGTTCGGCGGGCTCGGCTGACGACACGGCTACACATTACGTGGCGCCTGCACCCGGATCTGCCCACACTTCGCCGCCGACGACGGTGCGCCAACACTGAGCACCGCCCAGGTGCGCGATCAGGTCTGCTTCGTGGTCCACGTCGAGTACCGCCAGGTCGGCTTGGGAACGGATGTCCAGGCGTCCGACGTCAGGACGACGCAACGCATCAGCGCCGCCACGCGTTGCCGCCCACAGCGCTTCGTGCACAGGCATCCCATAAACGAGGCAGGCCAGCTGCACGACGTACGGCATCGACTCACACCAGGACGTCCCTGGGTTGCAGTCAGTCGACAGAGCGAGGTTCACCCCCGCGTCTTTGAGCACCGCGTACTGCCCGAAATCGAAAGTGCGTAGCGACAAGGTCACCGTCGGAAGCAGGACGCCCACAACGCCAGCCCGGGCCATCGCTTGGGCGTCCTCGGCGGTGACATGTTCGAGGTGGTCAGCGCTTGCGCATTCGAGCTCAGCTGCCAATCTTGCTGCTCCGGTGTAACCGATCTCTTCAGCGTGCAGTCGGGTTCCGAGCCCGTGGCCCTTTGCTGCGATGAGAATCTGCCGCGTCTCGTCAACCGTGAACACGCCGACGTCACAGAAGACATCGACCCAGCGTGCACCGAGGTCTGCCGCTTGGGGAATGGTGCGGATGACCTCGGCCACGTACTCCGCCCGGTCACGGCCGTCCGGCACCACGTGCGCGCCGAGATACGTCGCCTCGACTGACCAGGGAAGCGCATCATCCAGTCGCCGGATGACGTCAAGGCATCTCAGCTCATCGCCGGGTGTGAGCCCGTACCCGGTCTTCATCTCGACAGTCGTGGTGCCGTGCGACAGCATGCGTCTTCCGCGATCGACCGCGAGGCGGAGCAGCTCCTCTGACGATGCGGCGCGGGTTGCCGCCACGGTGGTCGCAATCCCTCCACCGTCGTACTGCTCCCCTGCCAACCGAGCGGCGAACTCCTCGCGACGCGTTCCAGCCCAGACGAGGTGCGTGTGCGGGTCGACAAACCCTGGGACGACAACGCGACCGCCAGCGTCGAGCTCGTGTGGAACGGACTCCTCGGCCGGAAGGTCAGCCTCAGAACCCAGCCACGCGACCTTGCCGTACCGAATGAGGACGGCAGCATCCGTGATGACCTCGTTCGCTTCGCCACGCATCGGCAGCAGGCGTCCGATATTGCGCACGAGAAGGTCCATGTGCCGATGCTCCCACGGATCTCGTCGCCGGCTGCCGAGCCAGATCAGCGGTCTAGGCTCCCGGGGATGGAGCCCGAGCGCGAGCACCGCGTCAGCGTGCCCGATGACGTGGTGAGCGTGCCGAGGCTCGAGCCGCTCGCCCAGCAGCTGCTCTCCGAGCACACCTGGAACTACGTCGCCGGCGGCGCAGGTGATGAAGTGACGCTGGGATGGAACGAAGCCGCCTGGCGAGATCTGGCTCTGCTGCCACGTGCCTTGGTGGATGTGGCTCGCATCGATACCTCTGTCGAGCTCTTGGGACGCCGGCGCGCGCACCCGATCCTCATCGCGCCAACCGCAGCGCACCAGAACTACCACCACGATGCCGAGACTGCGACGAGGCGCGGCGCCACCACCGCAGAAGCGCTCGCGGTGATGAGCAGCCTCGGTTCGACCTCCGTGAGTGAGCTGGGTGCGGCGGCGTCCGGACCATGGGCGTTCCAGCTCTACGTGCAGTCTGATCGCGAGTTCACCGCACAGCTGCTGCAGCGGGCAGTGGACGCCGGCGCGGAGGCGGTGGTGCTCACGGTTGATACTCCGCTGCTCGGAGCGCGCGACCGCGACCGACGCACCGGAGGCCACACGGTCGACGGTCTGGCTCCGCCGGCGCTCGAGGGATGCCCGCCTTCGTTCGTCGTGCCGGACAACCCGCGCCCGCACGAACGCATCTACAACACTCATATCGACCCCTCATTGACGTGGGAGACCCTTGAGTGGCTCGTCGACCAGTCGCCGGTTCCTGTCGTCGCCAAAGGAGTCGTTCGGCCGGACGACGCCCGCCGCTGCGTCGACTCCGGTGCGGCCGGGGTGGTGGTGAGCAACCACGGCGCTCGCAACCTTGACACCTGCATCGCGACCGGGCGGGCACTGCCGGCGGTGGTTCTGGCGGTTGACGGCGCCGTTCCTGTGCTGGTCGACGGTGGCATCCGGCGCGGAACCGACATTGCCAAAGCGCTGATCCTCGGTGCCGATGCGGTGTTGGTGGGACGCCCGGCTGTCTGGGGTCTCACGGTCGCTGGCGAATCTGGTGTGGCGTGGGTCGTCGAAACGCTTTGGAGTGAGCTCGCCATGGCGATGGCGTTGCTCGGCGCGCCTACCGTTGCCGATCTGACGGCCGACCTCATCTGGCAGGCGTAACTCGGCAACCGACTTCGGCCAGCACCCGCGACCGCGACCAGTCAGTCAGCGCTGCCAGTCGGGGGCGTGCGTGCCCTGCTCCATCGGCATCCGGACGCCGACCGTGCGCGCTGTGTCGACCCCGATTTCGTAGCCAGCGTCTGCATGCCGTATGACCCCCGTGCCGGGGTCATTGGTCAACACTCGCTCGAGGCGCCAGCGTCCATCTGCGGTTCCGTCCGCGACGACAACGACACCGGCGTGGATCGACTTGCCGATGCCGACGCCTCCCCCGTGATGCACAGACACCCAGGATGCGCCGGATGCGGTGTTCAGCAGAGCGTTCAGGATCGGCCAATCGGCAATCGCGTCCGAGCCATCACGCATTCCTTCGGTCTCTCGCTCCGGCGATGCGACGCTACCGGCGTCGAGGTGGTCACGTCCGATGACGATCGGGGCAGAGACCCGGCCGGACTCGACCAGCTCGTTGAAGGCGAGACCGGCCTGGTGCCGTTCGCCGTATCCCAACCAGCAGATCCGGGAGGGCAGCCCTTGGAAGCGCACCTTGTCCGCCGCGAAGCGCAACCAGCGCTGCAGCGCGTCATCCTCTGGAAAGGCTTTGGCCACGGCCTCGTCGGTGGCGCGAAGGTCGGCCTCATCGCCAGACAAACAGGCCCACCTGAAGGGGCCGGCGCCGCGGGCGAACAACGGGCGGATGTAGGCCACCACGAAACCCGGGTAGTCGAATGCGTTCGCGATGCCGGCGTCCTTCGCCTGTCCTCGAAGGCCATTGCCATAGTCGAACGTGACCGCTCCAGCCGACTGCAGATCGAGCATCGCCTGGCAGTGCAGCGCCATGGACTCCATCGCACGGTCGACATACTCGTTCGGCTTCATCTGGCGCAGCTCGGCTGCCTCGTCGAGCGTGAGACCGCGCGGAACATAGCCGTTAAGGGCATCGTGCGCGGACGTCTGGTCAGTGACGATGTCGGGTGTCCATCCCCGCCGTACCAGCTCTGGCAGCACGTCAGCGCAATTGGCGACGAGCCCGACCGACAGCGGACGCCGATCGGCTTTCGCCGCTTCGCATCGCGCAATAGCGTCGTCGAGGTCATCGGCAGGCTCGTCGAGGTAGCGGTGCTCAATGCGGCGTTCAACTCGCCATGGGTCCACCTCGATGCACAACGCAACTCCGCCATTGCCGGTGATGGCCAGCGGTTGAGCGCCACCCATTCCGCCGAGTCCACCGGTCAGGGTGATCGTGCCAGCGAGCGTCGGCAGACCTGACGCTCCCGCGTCCGCGAAGTGTTGCTTCGCTACTTCAGCAAAGGTCGCGAAGGTTCCCTGCAGAATGCCCTGTGTTCCGATGTAGATCCACGAGCCAGCGGTCATCTGGCCGTACATGATGAGGCCAAGGTCTTCGAGCTCGCGGAAGTATTCTGGCGTCGCCCACTTGGGCACCAGCAGGGAGTTGGCGATCAGAACGCGCGGTGCCCGATCGTGGGTGCGCATGATGCCGACCGGCTTCCCACTCTGGACAAGCAGTGTGTCGTCGGGCGCCATGGTGCGCAGCGAGTCGACGATGGCGTCGAACGCCTGCCAACTGCGTGCTGCGCGACCGTTGCCCCCGTAGACGACGAGGTCATCGGGTCGTTCAGCTACCTCGGGGTCAAGATTGTTGTGCAGCATCCGGAGGGCTGCTTCGGCTCCCCAGGACGCGCAGCTGCGCTCGGTGCCTCGCGGCGCTCGGACCGGTCGTGCACCTTCCATGACGCCTCCATTCACGTCTACCGAACACGGTCGGCTCGACGCTTATACCCAACCGTTACTGCGACTGGGCAAACTCGTGACCAAACCACACGTGAAAATGGCCCAATGCGAGGCACACTAGCCTCATGGTCGAAAGCCCTGGCGCCCTCGGGGACCACCACCCAGACCTGACGACGCTGCTCAACGTGCGACGCAACTCGCCGATCCGGATGTGGGTCGATCCGGTCTCGCCTGCGACCGGACTCTTCTTGCCGTACCTCGACCTTGACGGGCACTCCAATGGCGGCAGGCCCTTCCGGTTCCGCGGTCGCTACGAGGTCGAGCTGCGCACTCTCCCCGATCCGAGCGACGAGCTCAGCGATCTCGTGGCTCGGTGCATCCATGCGGTGCGCGCGTGGGCGGTCCTTCGCAATGCCGGCGACCAGCTCATCCCGATGGACTACGACACGCCCTGGGGTTACCTGTACCGACTGCAGCGCGACCTTCCGACGCTACGTGACCGTGGCCTGCCCCACCTTGTGGCGATGGCCGGACGCGACGGCGAGTGGCTCGGTGACTTCGTTGCGGAGTACTTCGATGCGCCAGAGGTTCGCGCATCGGTAGCCGAAGACCGTGGTCTGGCGATGGCACTCGGAATGACGACGGCCCCCAGCATCCAGGTGTCGAACTACGTCTTCCGCGCAGAGGAGATGCCCGACGACATCGACGAACAAGTCGAGACGCTGCTGCACTTCTGAGCAGTCGATGGCGCAGTCCATGGCGAAGCCGCGGTCACGGATCGATGTTGGACGCTGCTCGCTCAGCGAAGATCTGACGTGCCTTCTCGGCGGTGGGCCCTAAACCGACCCGCTGCGTCGCGCCGTCCGGCCACACCACCTGCCGGATCGGTTGAACGTCACGCGTGGAAGAGGTGAGGAACGCCTCGTCCACCGACCGCAGATCGTCGAGCAGGAGTGTCGCTTCGCGAGCATCGGTCCACTCGAGCACAAGCTCTCGTGTGACACCCGCGAGGCAGCCGCTGCTCAACGGTGGGCTGAGCAGCTCGCCACCGCGCACCACGAAGATGTTGCTCCCCGTTCCTTCGCACAGCTCGCCGGCGCTGTTGGCGAAGATCGCCTCGCTCGAGCTTTGCTGATGGGCCCGGTCAAGGGCCACGACGTTCTCGGCATAGGACGTCGTCTTCAGCCCCGCGACGGCGGAACGCTCGTTGCGAACCCACGGCACGACTGACACGGAAGTTGCCGGCTCCCACTGACTCTCCGGAGAAACCGCAAGCGTCACGGTGCAACCTTCATCGCCACGGTCCGAGCCCAGCGGACCAGGCCCACCGGTGACGGTGATCCGCAGGCGTCCGGCAGCTGGCTCGGCATCCAGAAGCTGGGCGATGCCAGACCGAATCACGTCGTGGTCGGGTGTCGGCAAGCCGAGGCCGGACGCCGAACGATCCAATCGAGCCAGATGGCGGGTCAGCGCGAACGCGCGGCCATTCATCACCTTGCACGTCTCGAACACACCGTCGCCCACCGTGAAGCCGTGGTCGAATGGCGAGATTCGGGCGGCGTCCGGCTCGACGACCTGACCGTTGACCCACACCTTCATGTCCGCACACCCTTGGATTACTGGTCTCTTATGACTCGTCATTGACCCGGGCGATGTCGCGCAGGCACTGCGAAGTTACCCCACAGATGCACTGTGAGCCGCGACGTCGAGCAGTCGCTCGGCCTTGAGCTCGGTCTCGTCCCACTCGCGCGCGGCGTCCGAGCCCCACGTGATACCGGCTCCGGTGCCGAACCGGATCGTGTCGGTGGCGGCGTCAGTCCAGAACGTCCTGATCCCGACCGCGAGCTCGGCCCGTCCGGCGTCCGCGTCGATCCAGCCGATTGCGCCGCAGTACGGACCACGCGGTGAAAGCTCCAGCTGATCGATCAGCTGACACGCCGTCGACTTCGGGGCACCGGTCACCGAACCGGGCGGGAACGTGGCATCGAAGATCTCGGGCCAACCGACATCGGCGCGCAGCTGGCCCTCGACAGTCGACACCAGGTGCACCAATCCAGGGTGCTCCTCGCGTCGGAGCAGAGATGGCACGCTGACCGATCCCGTCGCGGCAACCTGGCCGATGTCGTTGCGCACGAGGTCGACAATCATCACGTTCTCGGCGGTGTCTTTGTCGAGCAAGTCGTCGGCCGAACGACCGGTGCCTTTGATCGGTGAGGACGACAACGTCTCGCCATCACGGCGAAGAAAGAGCTCGGGGGACGCCGAGGCAATCTCCACTCCCTCCTCTGGCAGCCACACCACTCCCCCGTGCGGAGCGTGATGTTGTGCATCGAGCTCAACCCCAAGCCCCCGCAGATCGCGGCCCTTTCGCGGCGTGGAAAGCACCCGGCATACGTTGGTCTGGTAAACCGTGCCAGCTGCGATTGCGTCCCGGACGGCCTCAACGGCTTGCAGGTACTGCGTTCGAGACATCGATGACGTCCAGTCGTCACGTGCGATCGGCGTCCACGTGCCCCTCTCGACGCCATGCATCTCCTCGCGTCGCTCCACCCGGTTGAAACGAGCCGCAGTGAGGTGTCCTTCGTAGGTCAGCACGACCGCCCACCAGCCACCCTTGTCGAGCGCGGTCGCGTCATGGGTCACATCAACGAGGCCAGTGGCGATATGTCCGCCGAAGCGTGCAAAGGGCTCCATGAGTCGTCGCGCTAGTCGAGTGGACCGGCGACACTCTCGGCTGCAGCGACGAGCTCGGGCAACAGTTGGTCGACGGCTTCGATCTGCGGAGAGACCTCGCGGTCGACCGACATGGTCGCCACTTGCTCGCGCAGCAGCGCATGCGCCGCCGCGACAGCAGGGCTCGGTGCCGCAACCTCGGCACGCAGGTCGATTGCCTGAGCGGCACACACCATCTCGACCGCGAGAACACTTCGCACGTTGCGGACGACGTCCCGCAGCTTGCGCATGGAGGTCCACCCCATCGAGACGTGGTCCTCTTGATTGCCTGACGTGGGAATGGTGTCGACGCTGCTGGGGTGCGCGAGCACTTTGTTCTCGCTGACCAGCGAGGCAGCGGTGTACTGCGCGAGCATGTATCCGCTGTTCGTGCCAGCGTTCGGGGCGAGGAACGGCGGAAGGCCACGCGAGAAGGCCGGGTCGAGCATGCGGTCAGTACGACGTTCGCTGATCGAGGCGAGTTCAGAGATGGCGATTGCAAGCATGTCTCCGCCGAACGCCAGCGGCTCACCGTGGAAGTTACCGGTCGACATGACTTCGTAGTCGCCGTCGGCAGTGGGGACGATCACCGGGTTGTCCACCACCGATCCGAGTTCAACAGTCAGCACGGACGCCACATGGCTCAGTACGTCACGCACGGCACCGTGAACCTGTGGCGCACACCTCAAGGAGTAGGAGTCCTGGACCGCGTGTTCGAAATCGTTGCGGTGGCTCGCGAGCAGTCCGGATCCGGCCAACAAGCGTCGAAAGTTGTCAGCAACGCGCAGCTGACCGGCGTGGGGCCGGATGTCAATGACGCGCGCATCGAACGCACGGTCGGTTCCCAGCAGGCCATCGAGCGACATCGCGCACGCGAGGTCGGCTACCTTCACGAGCAACCGCACCTGGTCGACCGACAGGGCGAGGCGCGCCTGCATCGGCTCAGTGCCGTTGATCAGGCTGAGGCCTTCTTTCGGCTGCAGGACCAGTGGTGTGATCCCTTCGGCGTCCAGCACCTCAGATGCCGGGCGTCCCCAAAGGTCGTCATCGCCGGCGCGGCGCAACCGGCCCTCACCGACCAGGGGAAGCGCAAGGTGAGCGAGCTGAGCCAGATCGCCGGACGCGCCGACACTGCCTTGCTCGGGAACTACTGGGAGCAGACCACGTTCGAGAAGCAAGAGGAGTCGTTGCGGAAGGTCCACTCGAACGCCACTGATTCCAGCTGCGAGTGTTCGTGCGCGAAGCAACAGGAGCGCGCGCACGACGTCCTCGTTGAGCGGCGGGCCGACGCCGGCCGCGTGCGACCT
>JBJMHG010000151.1:0-4312 GCA_045807485.1 Actinomycetes bacterium | reverse complement strand
AAGGGGGTGTCTTCCAGAACACAGAACTCATTCTGCCGCGCTGAGCATGCAGGCCGACGTTCGCGGAGAATTGCCGGCATTTAGCACGGTAATAGCGGCGGATCGGAAGCGCCACCCTGTTTACGTTTGGATCGATATAGTAGGAGATGGCGAGATCCTCGTCGACGCCCAGATCGATGTTTGAATCGATGACGCCAACCTCGAGAATCACCACATCACGCTCATTCGCAAGTGCGTTGTAATCCCGATCTTCCGTGGGTAATTCCGACGCTCCGACGAGAAAGGGTGCGTCGGGTTGTGCGAGTAACCTCTGGATTGCGTCGGCTATTGCAGGTTGTCCCAAGCTCGGAAACTCGGACCGTGCATGACCAGCCGCCTCGCTCTTCACTTCCTCCAGGCTCTCCTCATCGATCAAATCCGCGAGGGTGGGCGAATAGTTGTCGACGTAAGTGTCACGCTTGCTTGCTAGAGATTCCAGCGTTGTACCCGCTACTTTGGCCACGGCTTCGAGTAATATGTCCTCCAGCAATGCGTGGGACGTCGACTCGCCCTCAGCGTGCGCGACTGCTTGGGCTTCAAGGCAGACGCGAAGATCCCGCACCTCCTCGCGTAGAACCGCAGGGTCGCCTCCTCTGAGGGTCAAACCGAACTTCTGGTCACGTGAGTTCTCGTAGTCAATGCGGACCTCTTCGCCGTCCGCACTGACCGTGGCCTGGCCCGCGATCGAGGTGAGGTTGTCCTTCTCAGCACACAGATCCGGGGTAGCCCCGAATCCTTCGGGGATCGGGGCTTGAAAACTTGAGAGGTCCGGTGGCGGCTCGGAGTTCGAGTCGGCGGTGATCAACGCGTGGGGCTCGTCTCTGTCGCTCGGAACCCCGTTGCCGTCACAACCCGCCGCGCCACCGCACATGAGTACGCCGATGCTTATTGCCACGGATGCGCGGACATTCATTCTTGCGTTCACTCGGAGGGCCTCACTTCTCTGCCACGCATCTGAAGCCAATCGTCGGTTCCGACGTGTCCGAGAGCGTGGGCACAACGAGCTCGGTCGACGAGTCGATGGCCGTGCCGAAGTCAGCACCGTTGACGAAGAGCAGCGCGGGGTGATCTCCGTCCCATGAAACGCCTTGCGTCGTGGTTCTTGACCATTCCGCTGCGTTGCCGATCAGGTTGAAGATGGGCGCCTTCTCGACCGCTCCGGAGGGTTTGCCGTCTACGCCAACTAGATCTAAAGGCTCCACGGCTTGCGGGAAGCTCGTCGAGGCGTTATTGGTCGACAACTGCGTCATTCGATCACGTCGATCCTCAACGGGAATGGCCGCCCAATCAAGAACCAGGAACTCAACTTCCCGCCTGGCAACATCCGGTAGTACGTCGGCGATCTCGTCACTCGTCACTCGTCTCTGCTGCGATATCTCGTGTATCTGACGCCAAGCATCCGCCGAGAGTTGCGACCGCGGATTCGCTGTGTTGCTTAGTATGAGCATTACGTTGACGCGATTAGGATCGGGTGGTGCGTCTCCCCAGGGCCAGCGATATCTGCCCGAACTTGTCGCCGCCTTTTGCCACTCGTCGCGACTAGGCAAGCGGCGCCCGATCCAGGCGCAAAAATCTGCCGCCTGTGTCGCCGAAACTGACACCACCGGGAAATTTCGCCTGCTAGGTGTGTCAAATCGATCCTTGCTTGGGAGCCCGGGCTCACCACATTCTCCTGCATCGATACACGCCGCGTATTGAGCGTTGGTCACCTCGTATCGGTCCCAGGCGATGTTCGCCAACGAAGCCACCGGACCGCTGGCCCGTTGCCGTAGGGCGCGGTCGCGGGCGACGTCGGCGAGGCGAAGGAGCGAGGCTGCGGCGAGCGCCACGACCATCCCAGCCAACAGGGCGCCGCGCAGCCCGCCGAGCCGCTTCGCCGAACTTCTTGTGACCCCGCTGTGCTCAAGTTCGCGGATGATCCGATCAACTCCGGAATCGAAGTCTGCGGGGCTGACCTCGACGGCATGGCGAAGCGCGAGGGCCCGGATGTCTTCGGGTAGGTCGTCGGGGGCCGGCATTTCGGCCCCCTCGATCCGGACCGGGATTATGACCACTCCCGACGAGAGCGCGACGGCGATCTCTTTCCGGACCCAGTCGTCATCGCTCCCTTCGGCTCCGCCGATGCTGTGGCGATGTGCCCAAAGGGGATCAATGACCGCGATCAGTGCCGTTGCGTCCCGAATCCGCGCCTGTATGACGTCGGAGAAATCTGTGCCAGGTCGAATGTCGGAGAGATCGATGAAGACCTTGTGCTTACCGAAGTGAGCTCGCAGCCTATCTGCGAGGCGCCCCGCCCAGGCGGTGGACGGAACGCGGTGGTACGAGACAAACACCCCCGTCATCTCGCTGACTGTACTACCACGCGGGCTCGATTGCCCCCACGATCGGGTGTGCGCATCGGTCCGGATGACCGTGAAGAACTCGTGGCGGCCGAGGTCAGGATCGCCTTCGCCCTGTAACGACAGAGCGACCACGGACCGCGACCGGGGCCGACCGGCGGCCTTGGTCACCGCGACCAACCGTTGCAGATCGTGTCATTTCCCGGACTGCCGCAATAAGTCGTCGTTCGCCACCATCCCGGCGCGTCGCCGGGGGACCCACCCCACGCCTGGGGGGCGGTGATGGGTGTCCCCGCGTCAGTGGCCGGTTCGCCAGCGCTCAATAGCGCCTACCTGATCGCGAAACGCTTCTTCCACGTACGGATCTTGGTGATGGTTGCGGCACCGTACGCATGGTCCGGTGTGCTGCCGCCGCTGTAGTACGCGGCAGCCAGCTCCCACGAACCGTTCCCCCGCTCTGGGTCGTCGTAGATTCGCCGGAGTGCGCGCAGAGAGAACCCAATGTTGTCATTCGGAGCCCAGGGCTTGAGACCTTCATCGAGCATCTGCTGTACCTGTCCTCGAGTGAGCTGACCCGGCCCGACTCCGTTGTCATTCCTCCCGTTCTCCGTGATCTCCCACCAGAATGCTGCGAACAGTTCCTCGGACACAGCCATGGGCAGTCTCGAGAAGGTACCGCCCGCGTCACTGCCCCAGAGATTGGCACCGTTTGACCGCTGCTCGAAGAAGCCGCAGGCCACGTAGTACGGGACGTCGGCCTGCACACACTGGACCGCGATGGTGTCGTAGTTCTGCAAGCCGCACGTCAGGGCGAGTTCGACGAACCTCGGATTTATCCTCTTCGAGTCAGCGGCGACGTAGCGTGCGTTGCTCGTGACCCGCGTGCGCGAGATGAACAGGTCGTGATCCGAAGGAGTGGGGATTCGTTCCTGGCTGATCTGCGCCAGCGTCCAGTTCGCTCGCCGCGCGGGGACGAACGCGATCTTGTCAATCGTGTTGTTGACGAGCCACTGCTGGTCCGCATGCAACCTTGGCATAATGCGCCAGTTCGTGTCTGCGCCCCACATCACGTTATAGCCCGAGGCAAGGCACTGTCCGACGAACTGCTGCAGCCTCTGGAACGCCTGGTTCCGCATAGCTAGGCGTTCCCGGTAGTGGTCCTTTGCCGGGTACACCCCCGAGACCAAGTGAAAGCCAGCGACCACCACCGGGGTGAAGGCCTCATTCCCCAGGAACCGCAACACCGTGTAGGTGACGTTCCGTTGCGGCGACACGGTCGCGAGGCCGGACGACAGCCCAATCTGTCCCTGTTCGCGGTAGCCATCTCTGTTCCATTCAGGAGCTAGCTCAGCGGGTTCCGCTAGCCGGAATACGCTGCGTTTGTGAAAGTGGGCGTTCTCCGACCTTCGGTGCACGTGCAACCAGTCAACTGGGTCGAAACCAGCCTCCAGGTCGACGTCGTCTTCCAGCTCCGCGACTTCTTGGCAGACACACGAGTCCAGCAGCCGTGAAGCGATGCGGCCGCAGATCCGGACCTTCTCGCGGGGCAGGTCCCGCAGGTTTTGCACGTTCATGGAGCCCCACGAAACATCGATGCTCGTGGACGGGTTCGTCACGACGGCTCCTTCCTGGCCGAACGGTTCAAGGCAATGCGGTCGTCACGGCCAGGGCATGGCTGTTTGGTGGCGCCGGAGCCGTGCGACTTGCCACCACCCCACTTCGAGGCCGAGATGTCAAAGAAGCGGTGTATCCATATCGTCGCCTCGTTGAGGCCGGAGTCCGGCTGGCTACCTAGCCATCCCAACCGCCCACCCGTGACCTTCGAGTCGCCGGCGAATCCGGGAACGGAGACGATGGGTAACCATCTTTCCACGCGAGCTCCTCCCGGTCAGAAGGGGGCATGCCGACGGACGAATCTATTGTCATGCTCCAAG